>CAMLLA010000145.1 GCA_946480525.1 uncultured Asticcacaulis sp.
AGACGTCGGGCAGGAAGTGCATCTCGATCTTGATGACGCCGTCGCCCTGGCAGGCTTCGCAGCGGCCGCCCTTGACGTTGAAGCTAAAGCGGCCGGGACCATAGCCACGCGCCTTTGATTCGGGCAGGCCGGCATACCAGTCGCGGATCGGGCCGAAGGCGCCGGTATAGGTCGCCGGGTTCGACCGCGGTGTGCGGCCGATGGGCGACTGATCGATCTCGACGATCTTGTCGAAGTGCTCCAGCCCCTCGATCTTGTCGTGAGCGGCCGGATGCGCCGAGGCGTTGTTCAGGCGCCGCGCCGCCGCCTTGTAGAGCGTCTCAAGCGTAAATGTTGACTTGCCGCCGCCAGAAACGCCGGTGATGCAGGTCATGACGCCGACAGGGATTTCGCCGGTGACGTTTTTCAGGTTGTTGCCGCGCGCGCCGATGACCTTCAGCATCTTCTTCTTGTTGATTGGCCGGCGCTGCTCGTTATGGCCCTCGCCATAGAAGAGCGGGATTTCGCGCTTTCCCGTCAAGTATTGACCCGTGATCGAGTCCTTGTTCCTGCGCACCTGTTCCGGCGTACCCTGGGCAATAATCTGGCCACCATGGACGCCGGCAGCCGGGCCCATGTCGATGACATAGTCGGCCTGTAGAATGGCGTCTTCGTCGTGTTCAACGACCAGGACCGAATTGCCGAGATCGCGCAGCCCCTTGAGGCTGACCAGCAGGCGGTCATTGTCGCGCTGGTGCAAGCCGATCGATGGTTCATCCAGCACATAAAGCACGCCGGTGAGGCCTGAGCCGATTTGCGACGCCAGGCGGATGCGCTGGCTCTCGCCACCGCTCAGCGTGCCGGAATTGCGCGACAGGTTGAGATAGTCCAGACCCACGTCGTTAAGAAAACGCAGGCGGTCCTTGATTTCCTTGAGGATTCGACGCGCGATATCGAGTTGCTTTTCGCTCAGCTTGTCTTCGATTGTGCTGAACCATAGGTGGGCCTGCTTGATCGACAGCGTGGAGATTTCTGCGATAGTGCGGGCGTCGATCTTGACCGCCAGGGCTTCGGGCTTGAGGCGCGCGCCATTACAGGCTTCGCACGGCGTTTCGGACTGAAAACGCGCCAGGTCTTCGCGCACCCAAGACGAGTCGGTTTCGCGCCAGCGCCGGTCCATATTCGGAATGACGCCTTCGAACGGCTTGGTCACGTCGTAGCGGCGCGAGCCGTCCTGATAGGTGAACTTGATCTTTTCGGCGCCGGAGCCGTTGAGGATGACGTCTCGGATCTTTTCGGGCAGCTTTTCCCACGGGCCATCCATCTTGAATCCATAATGGATTCCCAGCGATTGCAGGGTCTGGGCATAGAGCGGCGAGGGGCCTTTCGACCACGGAACGATGGCGCCGTCGTTCAGCGACTTCTTCGGATCGAGGATCAGGTCGCGGTCGAAAGCCAGCTTGACACCAAGGCCGTCGCAAGTCGGGCAGGCGCCGAACGGGTTGTTGAACGAAAACAGCCGAGGTTCGATCTCGGCAATGGTAAAGCCGGAAACCGGGCAGGCGAACTTTTCCGAAAACAGGATGCGCTTCGGCTCGGTCTCGCCTTCGGGAATGTCGGCGAACTCGGCCACGGCCAGGCCATCGGCCAGCCGCAGGGCGGTTTCGAGCGAATCGGCCAGGCGGCCCATAATTCCGTCTTTTATAACAACGCGGTCGACGACGACGTCGATATCGTGCTTGAAGTTTTTCTCGAGCTTCGGTGCGTCTTCGATGGCGTAGTACTCGCCGTCGATCTTCAGGCGCTGGAAACCCTGCTTCTGCAGTTCGGCGATTTCTTTGCGGTACTCACCCTTGCGGCCGCGGACATAGGGCGCCAGCAGCAGCAGGCGCGTGCCTTCGGGCAAAGACACGATCTTGTCGACCATCTGCGAGATGGTCTGGCTTTCGATCGGCAGGCCGGTCGCCGGCGAATAGGGAATGCCGACGCGCGCCCACAGAAGGCGCATATAGTCGTGGATTTCCGTCACCGTGCCAACGGTCGATCGCGGGTTTTTAGACGTCGTCTTCTGTTCGATTGAGATCGCCGGCGACAGGCCTTCGATCAGGTCGACATCGGGTTTGGACATCAGTTCCAGGAACTGGCGCGCATAGGCCGACAGCGATTCGACATAACGGCGCTGTCCTTCGGCGTAGATGGTGTCGAAAGCCAGCGACGACTTGCCCGACCCGGAAAGCCCGGTCAACACAACAAGCTGCCCACGCGGAATATCGACGTCCACGCCCTTCAGGTTATGCTCGCGCGCGCCGCGCACCTTGATGAAGTCCTGATCGTGATGCGGGTTCGCCATGACGCGTAATTATCCTCGGTACAGATAGGCGGTTTATATAGGACCTTTGCCAAGATTTGCCAGCAGTGACAAGAACATTGTGGCAACATTTTCGCGACGCTGGCAGTCTTTGCCTTATGCCGTGGTTTTGCCTGTATCTGTCAGCACATGTATTGCGTGTGACGTAATACATGCCAAAGTAGGTTCGGCCGTGACACAGTAAGGCCGGAATCAGCCGGCAGGATGCCCGCAGGGATGCATATCTATCAACAGACACACGCCGTATTGCGGCGCGCGGCGGACGAGGTTGAAGCCTCGCTGGCCTGGCTCGGCGCCACCGGCTCGCCGCGGTCGCGCATGGCTGCGTCCGCTGCGACTGTGCTGGCGTTGCACGGCCTTGTGGTGTGGCTGTTGATCATCGCCAATCCGAAAGCCTTGCCGTACCGCGAACTGGACGTCCAGCCGGCCATCGATACCGAGCTCTATGAGTTCGTTCCGCCCGAAGAGCAGACCGAACCTGTACCCATCTTTCGCCCGCGCGAGGTCGTCGACCCAAGTCCGGAGCCGGAAGTTCAGCCGCAGTCACAGCCGGATCCGGTGCCGGTGCCACAACCCGCACCACAGAAGGCAGAGGAGACATATCGCGCACTTCCGCAGTCTGTAACCCCGCCGCGTGATGAGTTCGATCCCGTCAAGACGCCGGATGCCCGCCGGCTGACAGACCGGGCGGTGCGTTCCGATTCGCTGAATGCGCCGACGCTTCAGGCGGAGCGCGACGCGCAGGAACTGGCAAAGCTCAATGCCAAGAAAAGGGAAGAAGAGGGGCGTATCGAAGCGCAGCGGCGAGAGGCCCTGGCAGCGCCCGGCGCCAACGACCTGAACCTGCATGAAACGCCTATGCCGGCCATGCCGAACATTGCGCCCTCGGGCCTGGCGTCCGAATCTCCGGGCAAGTCACCGGGAGGCGGTGCGCCGCCGGCCGGCGGAGCCGCGGCGGGAGGTGGCCTGAAGGGCGGCCGCAGCGGTGTCAGCCAGGCGTTGATAAACCACGAATCCTGCGTCGCGTTGCAGCAGGCCGGCAAGCCCATTCCGCCCGGCTGCAACATGAAGGACCTGGCGGGTATGAAAAGCGTCGGTGTCGGCGATCCGGCGGGCCGCGCCCATTACGGCCCGATCGTCGCTGAAAAGGAGGCGCGTGACAATTACAAGCGCTCGCCGGGCAATGCGGATTATTGGAAGCGGGTAAATACGATCGGCAAGGACAAGTTTGACAGGAACCCGCCTGCGAAAGGGGCTTATTCCGACCCCAAGGATGCGCGCGTCAAAGGTCAGTAGGCTTTAAGCCAGTCGGCCGAGATTCAGTGATTGCGGGCCGTTGTTCGACGTCCGTCCGTGCGCGCCATAAGTGGCGGTTTTCTTTGTCTGGTTGTTCAGGTCTTCGGCAACCGCGGCGACGATGCCTTCGGTAATGGTTTTGGCCGCGATGACGGCGCGTTCATAATGGGCCAGCGCCTTATCGAACAGTTCCGTTGCTTCCCGTAAGGCGCTCTTTTCCTTATCGGAAATTCCGCTGAGCAGACTGGGATCGGCCTTGATGCGCGCCGTTTCCATCCGATAAAGGTTGGACAGCGATCGCGTTTCCTCGATGCCGCCAATAAGGTCCTGCGGGCGGTGCGCTTCCAGCACGACGGTATCGCCGGCCAGACGGTCGGTGAGGCGCTTGGTCAGGGCCAGAAGCTGGGCGGCGCGGTCGGAAGGATTTTGTGCGGATAACATCGGATTATGCTGCGCCCTGAAGCTTAAGGAGTTCTTTCTGCATCATGGAAGAGATGCCGACACCGCCGCGCTTGGCCATCTGGTCGGCCATAGCGCCGACATAGAATGAACGCATGGCTTCTTCGCCATGACCGCCGCCAAACGGGCCGTCGGTTTCCAGGCCTTCGAACATCGGCGCCAGAAGCTGTGACAGCACCATGGACTCGAACTCCTCGCCGAGCTTGGCAGGGCTCTTTCCCGATCCGGTCGCGTTCATCGCCCGGGTCATGGCGGCGTCCGAGCGGACGGTTTCGGCGTTCTGCAGAGTGAGAAGCGACGTCGTATCCATTACATCACCTGGATTTCGGCCTGGAGGGCGCCGGCGGCCTTGATGGCCTGCAAGATGGAGATCATGTCGCGCGGCGTGACGCCCAGAGCGTTCAGGCCGGCGACCAGATCGGACAGAGACGAGCCGCCGCCGAGCTGGATCAGGCGCTTGCCCTTTTCCTCGTCAACATTGATATCGGTCGCCGGGATGGCGGCAGTCTGGCCCTGGCTGAACGGAGCGGGCTGACTGATGTCCGGTGTTTCATCCACTCGGATAGTGAGATTGCCCTGGGCAATGGCGACGCGGGACAGGCGAACATTCTCGCCCATGACAATGACGCCGTTGACTTCGTCGATCACCACCTTGGCGACTTCATCGACATCGACGCTCATGGCTTCGATCTGGGTGACGAAGTCCATCATCTTGGTGCCGGCGGGCGGCTTGATGGCGACTGTGGTCGGGTTTTGGGCGACGGCCGAACCGGGGTATCCACCATTGATTGCGGTCGCGATGCGCTTGGACGTCGTGAAATCCGGATTGCGCAAGGTCAGGCGCAGCCATGGCATGGAATTGAAATCGAAATTGGTTTCGCGCTCGATGATGCCGCCCGAGGCGATGCGGCCCGAGGTTGGCACGCCCTTGGTGACGGACGACCCTGACGCGCCGCCGGCGGAGACCGACCCGGTCTGTACCGTGCCTTGCGCCACGGCATAGGCCTCGCCATCGGCGCCGAGCAGCGGCGTGACCATCAGCGTGCCGCCGAGCAGGCTCTTGGCGTCGCACATGGCCGAAACGGAGATATCGACCGGTGCGCCAGGGGCGGCGAAGGGCTGGAGTTCGGCCGTAACCATGACGGCCGCGGCATTCTTGGTGTTGAGGTTGCCGTCGCGAATATTAACCTGGAGGCGCTCCATCATGCTTTCCAGACTTTGCATCAGCATAGGGCAGTTGCGCACCGTGTCGCCCGTGCCATTCAGGCCGACGACGATGCCGTAGCCGACGAGGTGGTTGCTGCGCACGCCTTCGACATCTACGATATCCTTGATGCGCGACGCCGACTGTGCGGGCGCCGCCATCAGCAGTCCGCCGAGCGCCGTTGCGGCGAGGGCTGCGGTGCCGAGAAGCGGCGTCAGAAGCGTCAGGTGGCGAGCACGCATAGAAAAGATCCGTCGGTTAACCATACCGCCGCGACCAAGCGAGTTTCGTGCCAAGTTGGAGTTCTTGAATTTCGTATGTGAATCAGTGTGTTAAATTTTTCCTGTGCGGGGATGGCGGGTGTTGGGAAATTATTGCCGAGCCGTTAAGGCTTCGCTTACCCGCGACCGGCAATATTGTCCTCCTGTGATTGCGTGGGCGAGAATGCCCGTTGTGTAAAGAATAGGCGCGCTGATCTAACCGATGTTTTCCGTAGGTCAGACTATGACGATGAAGATCAATTCGGCGACCGGCACTGCCATGGGCCCTGTTTCCGGCGGCGTGCGCCGCACCGGCGATGGTTTCAGCTTGGGCAAGAGTGGAGACGCGCAAAAGGCCGCCGGGCCGGCGCAGGCGTCTGCGGCGTTGAGCGCCTTTGGCGTCGATGCGCTGCTGGCACTTCAGGCCGAAGACGATGTCATGACCGGCCGCCGGCGACGCCAGATCAAGCGTTCCAACGACATTCTCGATGCCCTGGACGACGTCAAGGTCAGTGTCCTGTCGGGCACAATCGACGACGAGGCGCTGCTGCGCCTGCAGGGGCTGATCGCTCAGCACCGCGAGGATATCGAGGACCAGAAGCTGCAAGGCGTCCTGAATGAAATCGAGACGCGCGCCTTCGTCGAACTTGCCAAGCGAAAATTGATGTAATTTGCCGGATAGTTCGGAGTGTTCGACAGGAGCACCCCGATGATATCCGAAACCTTCTTGGATTTGGGCGGTCACAGCCTTTTTGTCCGCCTGGCCGGCGATCGTGCAAGGCCGGCGCTGCTGCTCATTCACGGCTTTCCGGCCTCGTCTCTCGGCTTTCGTCATGTCATGGCGCCGCTCAGCGAGCATTTCTTTGTTGTTGCGCCGGATATGCCGGGGTTTGGCGAGACCGAACCGCTGCCGGACATGCGCTTTGCCATGATCGCGGTGTTGCTGGAAGACGCCCTGGCTCAGCTCGGAATTGATAAGGCCTTCATATACCTGCACGATTTCGGCGCGCCGGTCGGACTGGCCCTGGCGATGAAACGGCCGGAGCGGGTGCTGGGGCTGATCATTCAGAACGCCAATGCGCACCTTACCGGCCTTGGGCCGCAATGGCGGGACACGCGCGCATTCTGGCGGTCGCCGACGCCGGAAAACGAAACGGCAGCGACGGCGCACCTGACTGCCAATGGTATCCGGGACCAATACACCTCCGGCGTACCGGCAGATATAGTCGCGCGCATTTCCGCCAATGTCTGGGCGACCGACTGGGCCTTAATGCAGCGTCGCGGCCGGCTGGAGGCGCAGAAGGCGCTTATCAAGGATTATGGGCGGTACGCGAATGACTTCCCCCGCATACAGGCTTACCTGCGCGCGCACCGTCCACCCGCACTCCTGATGTGGGGACGGCACGACGCTTTTTTTGCCATCGCCGAGGTGCTGAGCTGGCTGGAAGACCTGCCCCGTATGGAAGCCCACATCTTTGACACGGGTCACTTTGTCCTTGAAACCCACGGCGATTCCGCTGCCAGCCTGATAAAGGCTTTTGGCGCGCGGTGCCTTGCGGGCGGCTCAGATTCCGACGCCGGCACGATGTCCCACGGCGTTTAAGCGAAAAGTCCACAACAAATCGCTTCACAGGTTAACCGGAGCGCACTATAAGCCGCGCAATCCGGCGTCGCGGAATCGTTGCGCAACCGGGCTATGGTACTGTTTTTGCTGCGGGGCCTGTCAGGTTCCCAATCCCGTGCATGTACGGGACGGGCCGTCACCCTGCCAAGAAAGTTTGGCGTCGATCATCGGGGGTCCAAGAGCATATGTCCGAAACCGCACCGGTTCTGAATACAACAGGGTACCGTCCTTCCGAGGACGAAGAGTACATGAATCCGAACCAGCTGGCCTATTTCCGCGCCAAGCTGAACGCCTGGAAGGAAGAGATCCTCCGTGGCGCCAAGGAAACCGTCAATATCATGCAGAAAGAGACCGAGAACCACCCGGACCTGGTGGATCGCGCCTCTTCCGAATCGGATCGCGCGCTGGAACTGCGCACGCGCGACCGCCAGCGCAAGCTGATCTCCAAGATCGACGAAGCGATTTCGCGCATCGACGACGGCTCCTATGGTTTCTGCGAGGAGACGGGTGAGCCGATCGGCCTTGGCCGCCTGGAAGCCCGCCCGACAGCGACGCTGAGCATCGAAGCCCAGGAACGTCACGAGCGTTCGGAGCGCGTGCATCGCGACGACTAAGAAGTCACTTTAGAAGTGAAATTCACTTTTAACTTGGAACTTCAGGGCGTAAGGGGTGTCACCGATTTATTGTGACATCAGAGACTCGCATTTCATGACCGTCAAGGTTCGTTTCGCCCCGTCGCCCACCGGCCGCATCCACGCCGGCAATGTCCGCGCCGCGCTTATCAACTGGCTGTTCGCCCGTAAGCACGACGGAGTCTTCGTCCTGCGCATCGACGACACCGATCTCGCGCGTTCGACAAAGGACAACGAGGACCTGATCGAGACCGACCTTAAGTGGCTAGGGCTGGAATGGCAGGAGCGCTACAACCAGTCGAAACGTTTCGATATCTACCAGAAGGCCGCCGACCATCTGAAGGCGATCGGCCGTCTGTATCCCGCCTATGAAACCGCCGAGGAAATCGATCGGCGCCGCAAGGTGCAGCAGTCTCGCGGCTTGCCGCCGGTCTATGACCGCGCGGCGCTTAATCTGACCGACGAAGATCGGGCGGCACTGGAGGCCGAAGGCCGTAAGCCACACTGGCGCTTCAAGCTGGATGGCAAGCGCGTGGCCTGGGAAGACCTGGTGCGCGGCCACTGCGAAGTCGACACGACCTCGATGTCCGACCCGGTGCTGATTCGAGAGGACGGCCTGTTTCTTTACACCCTGCCGTCGGTGGTCGACGACCTCGACATGAAGATCAGCCACGTCATCCGCGGCGAGGACCATGTCGCCAATACCGGAACCCAGATCGAAATTTTCGAAGCCCTGGCGGACTTCTTCGGCGGCCAGCAACTTCCGACCTTCGCCCACATGACACTGCTTGTCGGCTCGGACGGCGAAGGGCTGTCTAAGCGCCTGGGCTCGCTGTCGGTGTCGCAGATGCGCGAAGATGGCCTGGAGCCGCTGGCGATCGTATCCCACCTCGCGAAGATCGGCACGTCCGATCCGCTGGAAGCCGCGCCATCGCTCGAATCGCTGGCCGCGCTTCAGGACTTCGACAAGATGGGGCGCGCGCCGGCCCGCTATGATTTCGACGACTTGATGCGTCTGAACGCGGCCGTGATCCAGGCCATTCCGTATGCCGAGGCCAAGCCGCGTCTCGAGGCATTGAATGCCGATCTCGGCGAGCTGTTCTGGGATACGGTCCGCATGAACCTGCACAAGTTCGCGGAAGTAAAGGACTGGGCGAACATCGTCTCTGGCGATATCGTGCCGAAGATCGAGGACGCTGTCTTTGCCGCCA
This sequence comes from uncultured Asticcacaulis sp., assembly GCA_946480525.1. The sequence continues at coordinate 9,034 of CAMLLA010000145.1, forward strand.
AGGCATTGGAACTGCTGCCGGCCGATTATGGCCGCGACAGCTGGCAGCAATGGTCGGGCGCCATCAAGGAGGCCACAGGGGCAAAGGGCAAGGCCCTGTTCATGCCGCTGCGCCAGGCGCTGACCGGCATGGACCATGGTCCTGACATGGCCGCCTTGAGCTTCCTGATCGGACGTGAGAAGATCGCC
>CAMLLA010000146.1 GCA_946480525.1 uncultured Asticcacaulis sp.
TCGGTTGGTGCACCTACGGCGTCGGCGATCATATGAGCCATTACAATGTCAACTGCGGTGCGCCCAAGACGCTCATCCAGCATCTGATCCGCTGGGCGGCGGTCAGGGAGTTCGATCCAAAGACCGGCCGTATTCTTCAGTCTGTTCTGGAGCGTGAAATTTCACCCGAACTGATCCCTGTCGAGGACGGCAATTTGCAAAAGACCGAAGACAAGGTCGGACCGTACGAGCTCCAGGACTTCTCGCTATATTACATTACCCGCTATGGCCTGAGGCCATCCAAGGTTGCCTTCCTGGCGTGGCAGGCCTGGCGCGACGCGGCAGCGGGTGAGTGGCCGGCCGATTTCCCGGCGCACAAGCGCCGCGCCTATGATCTGGCTGAAGTAAAAAAATGGCTTGAAGTCTTCGTATGGCGTTTTTTTGCCACATCGCAATTCAAACGGTCTGCGGTGCCCAATGGACCAAAACTGATCTCGGGGGGGGCACTGTCCCCACGCGGCGACTGGCGGATGCCATCCGATGCGAGCGCCAAGCTATGGCTGGAAGAACTACGGGCAAATGTTCCCGACAACCAGTAGATCGTAATATCGAATACAATCATTTGCACGACGACAATGTCACCGCATTGCCTTTAATAGAGTTTTAACCAGGCAGCCCTATGATTTCATTACGAAAAATATGCGAAGCATACCGTGCGGACCGGCGAAATCTCATGCAGTATAAGGCACCACAAATCCTGGTATGGCTTCGGCAATTCCGGCGGTAGTACCTGGAACTACCGGTAAGAAAACAAGTTTTTTGTTGATTTGAGTCATCTGTCGCATCCGTGGGCCAGACGCTAAGCCATAGTCGTCAGTCGTCAAATGCAATCGTTTTCGAAGTTTATGTCTGATTAACCCTTTCGTTTTACTCGTTGCCTCAGTTCAGTTGAGTGAGGCTTACCCATGACAAAACGTCATCCGCGTTCCGAGGCTGTTACAGCTGTTGCCGGAGCGCTTTTTTTATCCCTGACATTATTCGCCACTACGCCTGCCATGGCGGACGGCGCACGTGAAATCCAGGTCGCAGGACGCACCCTGACCTTCCTGGACGGAGGCCCCACCGGCAAGGTGGTCTTCGCGATCGTCTACGATGCCTCCAAACCGGCGTCGGTGGCGGAAAAGGACGAGGTGATGGCCGCGCTCGGTTCCGGCATGGCCGCCGGTGGTGCGACCGTCGTCGGTAAGCCCGTCGAAGCCGGGGCCGCCGGTTCCGCCGGAGATGTCGGCGCCTTCTATATGACGCGTGGCGTCAACTACGCTGCCGTTGGCGCCGTCGCCAAGGGCAAGAAAGCCTTGAGCATCAGTTCGGACATGGCCTGCGTCAAATCCGGGGCCTGCGTCATGGGCGTCGCTGCCACGCCCAAGGTCGAAATCGTCGTCAACTCGGCCACGGCCGCCGCCGTCGGCGCCAAGTTCAAGGCCGCCTTCAAAATGATGATCAAGGAAATTTAAGCGCACAGCGCTTTGGAGTTCGTAAAATGCGTAAATTCACATCTCTTCTGTCGGCTGCTGTCGCAGCCCTTCCGTTCGTCGCGGGCGCCGCGGGCGCCCAGTCCATCGACTACGGTTCGCTGGAAAGCCTGTTCGGCGAAGCCGTCACCACTTCGGCCACCGGATCGCCGCAGCGTTCGACCGAGGTTCCGGTCGACATGACGATCATCTCGGCGGACGACATCAAACGCTCCGGCGCCCACGACCTGCCGACCCTTCTGGGCCGCGTCCCGGGCATCGACGTTCTCAACTGGTCGACCTACGGCGCCGATGTCGGCGTGCGGGGCTATAACCAACCGATGTCGCCGCGCCTGCTGGTACTGGTCAATGGCCGCCAGGTCTATCTCGATCACTATGGCTACACCGCCTGGTCGACCATTCCCGTCCAGTTGTCGGAAATCCGCCAGATCGAAGTGGTCAAGGGCCCGAATGCCGCCCTGTTCGGCTTCAATGCCGTGTCCGGCGTCGTCAACATCATCACCTACAATCCGAAGTACGACACTGTGAACAATGGTTCAGTCTCCGTCGCCTCGCGCAATGGCAAGGAAGCGTCGATTGTTTCCACGGTCCGTCTGTCGCCGAAGATCGCCGCGCGTGTCTCGGGCGGCGTGTCCAAGGCCGATGAATGGGCGGATACGATCGGCCTGCCCGCCGTCCAGTACCGCGCCGAACCGTCACGCGCCAACATCAATGTCGACGTCGTGGCCTCGCTGACGGAAAAGACCGAGCTGCGTTTCGAATCTTCGCTGTCGAACGTTCAGGTCAATGACGCTGTTTCGAACTACGACCCTGCCGCCAGCAAGTACATTACCGGTTCGATCAAGGCCGACGTGACGTCGGACACGAAACTGGGCCTGATTACCGCGACCGCCTATCGCAACACCCTGCGCAGCACCAGCAATGTTGCCGGCATGGTCACTCTGCACAACACCATTTCGGTTGTCAGTGTCCAGGACCTGATCAAGGTCGGTCCGCACACCTTCCGCTTTGGCCTGGAGTCGCGCAACAATGAAATGGCGACCGCGCCGATGGCCGGTGGCGAGATCAGCTATACGGTTCTGGCCCCTTCGGCCATGTGGAACTGGGCGGTCTCGGACACCTTCAGCACGGCCGTTGCCGTCCGTTCGGACAACCTGTCGCTTAAGCGTACAGGGACCTTCCCCGCCGGCTTCCCCCTGGCTGACAACGCGAACTGGGACCGCGACATCAGCGAACTCAGCTTCAATGCCGGCGCCGTCTGGCGTCTGAGCGACAAGGACACGGTGCGACTGATGACGGCGCGCGGCGTCCAGGCCCCGACCCTGATTGAACTCGGCGGCTTCCAGTTGGCCGTGCCGCAGCCGGGCTTCACGCTGGTGGTCATGGGCAACCCGTTCATCGAACCCAGCATCGTGAAGAACACCGAAGTGTCCTATGACCGCACCTTCGGCAAGGTGAAGGCCGGGATCAAGCTGTTCAGCCAGACGACCGATGGGGTCAAGGGTCAGCCAGGCGCCACAGCCCTGTTCCAGATGCCGACCATGACGACCTATCCGGCGATCAGCTGGACAAATGTCGCGTCCTCGGAAATGACCGGCTTTGAGCTGTCCGCCTCGGGTACCTTTGGCGCGGGTTTCCACTGGAACGGTGATTACACCGCGACCGATATCGAAGACACGGCGAATGCCGGTCAGGATCTCGAAGTGCTTCATGCCAACTTCGCCGACATGACGCCGAAGAGCCGCGCCAACCTGAACGTCGGTTGGGCCGGCGGCAAGTGGACAGTCGATGCCTTCGTTCACCACACCGACAAGTTCAAGTCCTTTGCTCCGCTCACCTATGCCCTGACGACCGTCCCGGCGCACACCACCCTGGCGGCCAATGTCAACTACGACCTCGGCCACGCCATGACGCTGTCGCTGAGCGGCAAGAACCTGGGCAATGCCAAGGTCCAGACGGCGGGCCTGAAGGTTCCGTCGACTGTTTACCTCTCGCTTAGCAAGCGCTGGTAATTTTCCTGACCGCCGGAACCTCATGGCTCCGGCGGTTCAGATCCTCGAGTTCCCGCGCTTTCAAAGCGCTCTTCGTATTCTGATCGCGAGCACGCCAATGACCTCCCCGTCAAACAGCCAAAAGCCGAACTGGGCCCGTCCGTCTGACTGGCCGTTCATCTGGAAATTCCTGGTGCCGTCGCTGGTGGCGATGGCCCTGATCGCCGTCCTGGCCGTCGCCGCCACCCTGGCTCTGCATTCACAGACCAAGCGGATGGATGCCGTGGTCAACGGCGCCATGGAGAACGCCTTGTTCCTGGGTGAGGTTCGCGCCGAGTTGCGTGGCGACGCCCGCGATCTTTACAACGCCCTGGCTGCCCGCGCCGGCGGTGACACCACAACAGGCAGCGCGGCCTATGCCGCCAAGATCGCCGAGCGCCTGAAGCTGCTGCAGGACCGGGTCAAGGCACGCGCCGACAAGGCGACCGACGCCGAAGACAAGGCGGCCTATGCCGAGCTGATCAAGGAAATCGAAGGTCAGAAGGGCGCCGTCGAATTCGTATCGTCCATGCTGGAAATCGATTTGAACGCAGCCATCTCGTTCGTCGGGCCCTATGCGGCGTCCGAACAGAATACCGACGCCATTGTGCAAAAGGTGCTGAAGCGTACCGATGCGCGCGCTAAAGCCATGGCTGCCGAAAGCGTTAAGGGCGCGCAGCGCGACACGACACTTATTGTTATCATTGCTGCCATCGCCGCGCTTGGCGCCGGCGCCCTGGGCATCTTTATCGGCCGTTCGACCACGAGGTCGATCAACGGCATCGCCGATGCGACACGCCGCCTGGCCGCTGCCGACATGACCGTCGATCCAAGCAGCCTTCATCGCGGTGACGAACTGGGTCAGGTCGTCGAAGCGCTTCAGGTCTTCAAGGATGTGACCGGCCAGAGCCGTGCACTCAGCGCCGAGCAGGAAGAGGCTGGACGCGCCCGCCTGGAACGCGCCGCCGAAATGGAGAGCCTGATCGGCGCCTTCAATCGCGATTTCTCAGGCCTCATCCGCAGCGTCGAAAAGGCATCGAGCCATCTCGAGCAGTCGGCAGCCATCCTGACGTCCACGTCGTCGGAAAATGCCAGCCGCGCGCATTCGGCCGTCAACTCGATCTTCTCGGTGCGCGATTCGATGAGCACGGTGGCGGCCGCTTCGGAAGAGCTGGGCGCGACCATTTCAGAAGTCGACCGTCAGGCCGCGGCTTCGGCCGACGTCGCCCGCGACGCCACCGAACGCGCCCAGCACACTCAGTCCGCTGTCGGCGAACTGACCAATGCTGTCGCGCGCATCAACGAAATCGTCGATCTGATCTCGTCGGTCGCCAAGCAGACCAACCTTCTGGCGTTGAACGCCACCATCGAAGCGGCTCGCGCCGGTGATGCCGGCCGTGGCTTCGCGGTCGTCGCCCATGAGGTCAAGAGCCTGGCTGACCAGACGTCGAAGGCGACCGAAGAAATCCGCAACCGGATCGGCGACGTGCGCCGCGCCGCTGACCGGACCACCAGCGAAATCGGCAATATCGCCGACGTTATCGTCCAGATGCAGGGTATCTCCGAAAACACCTCCGAGTCGGTCCGGCAGCAGGTCCAGGCGACGCGTGAGATTACACAAAGCCTGTCAACCGCGCTCCAGGGGGCGGGTGAAGCTTCGGCGACGATCGAGCAGCTGAACCAGTCGGCGGAAGAGGCAGGTGTCGTGTCGGGTGCGGTGACCGAAGCCTCGCACAGCCTGTCGCAGCAGGCCGATCAGATGAAGGATGTCGTCGAGACCTTCCTGAAACGCGCCGCCACGATGTAAGGCAATTGAGATGACAAATCCAAGCCCTTCCTGCTACCGGCAGGGAGGGCTTATTTCGTCCGCGTCACCGTGCCGTTGAAGCTGCATGACGCGCCATGATAGGCGCCGCAGTCGCCGGCTTCGACCACCGTCAGGGTGTCGCCCGACTTGCGGATATTGATGGTGCAGGTAAGCAGGGGTTCCGGGTGCAGCACCAGTTGCAGCTCGTTGTCCGATAACGCGTTGCTGACCAGCCCGCCGTCGACGACGCCCAGGTCGCCTGCACAGCCGTCCGCGGCCGCTTCGATAAGCGTGATCTTGTGCGTGGCGTCGATCCTGACGATCAGGTCGCCGGAGTACTTGCCAGGCCAGGTATCCTGAACCGGCGGCGGTGCGACGGCCGAGGGTTCCGGCGCGGGCGCTTCGGCAGGTTTCGAACACGCCGTCAATAGGAGCAGCGCGGCGATAGCAAGGCGTTTCATGCGGCGGCCTCTTCCGGTTCGTCTTTCTTGAGGTGTTGCGCCAGCAGACGCGCTTCCGTGGCGCGGCTGGATCCGGCACGCCAGACCACGACGATATCGCGATAGGCGTGGTCCGATTTGAGCGGCCGTACCGAGATGTCTTCGCTGCGGGCAAGGCCGGCCTCCACCGCCATGGCAGGCAGCAGTGACACGCCGAGACCTGAGCCCACCATCTGTACCAGCGTATTCAGCGACGTCGCGGCAAATCCGCCGTTCTGAGACCCCAGGGTCTCGATCCCGCCCGACGGATTGTTCCAGGTGCAGGCGGCGAGCGCGTGTTCGCGCAGGCAATGGCCGTCTTCGAGCAGGATCAGCTCTTCGTTCTTCAGGTCTTCCGGCGCAATGCGGTCCTCGTGCGCCAGGCGATGGTTGAGCGGCGTGGCGGCGACGATCTCGTCCTTGCAGATAAAGGCGCAATCGAGCCCTTGCAGGTCATAGGGCAGGGCGATGACGGCGGCGTCTAACGCGCCGGATTTCAGCGCCGCGATCAGCCGCGCTGTCTGGTCTTCGCGCAGGAACAGCCGCAGGTCCGGAAATGTGTCGCGGATTTTCAGCAGCGCCTTGGGCAGCAGGAACGGCGCGACCGTCGGGATAACCCCCAAGCGAAACCGGCCGGTTAGGGGGCGATTGGCGCCGCGCGCCGCCTCAACCAGATCTTCGGCGCGCGCCAGGATGTCTTCGGCGCGTTTCAGCGTTTCCTCGCCGACCGCGGTCAGGATGACCTGGCCGCGCGACCTGTCGACCAGGCGCGCACCCAAGGTCTTTTCCAGTTCGGCTATGCCCGAGGACAGGGCCGGTTGCGACACGAAGGCTTTTTCAGCCGCAGCCATGAAGCTCTTATGCTCGGCAAGGAGTTTCAGATATTGCAGTTGGCGCAGGGTGGGCAGCATGGCTTGAATATAGACCTGTCGTGCATAAATTCAATTTATCAATTCCGCTAAAATCACAAACCGACCTTGGAGTCCGCATGTCGATCGACGCTCTGCAATTGCTTATCCCGGCTTATGGCCAGGACCTGTCGCGCAACCTGACCGTCCTGCTGGCCGAAACGATCCTCAGCGAGCAGCAGAAGTGGGGGACCTTTCTGGCGTCCGCCCATGCGGTCGGTGTGCCACAGGTCGTGCAACACTTTGAAGCCGCAGCCATTTTGACGCCCGAAGCCCGGAATGCCGCGAAGACCGCGTCGGCGATCATGGCGATGAACAACGTCTATTACCGCGCCCTGCACCTGATGGAGAACCGCGAATATCAGACGTTGCGCTCAGGCCTGCGTATGAACCTGCTGACCAGCCCGGGCGTCGACAAGCTCGATTTCGAACTGTGGTCGCTCGCCGTATCCGCAATCAATGGCTGCGCCGTCTGCATGGACAGTCACGAAAAGGTGTTACGCAATCACGGCATTTCGGATGTTCAGGTCCAGGCTGCTCTGCGTATAGCGGCAACCGTCAACGCCATCTCGGCCGTCATCCGCGCCGAAAGCGCGCTGACAGCGAAATAAGAAAAATCTATACAAAAATAAAATAAAACAGATTTGCCTTATTGCGCGCAATAAGCGAATGTCCGCTGCGTCGGACCCGACCCAAACTTGCTAAGGAGATATTTCATGGGCCTCATCAACACCACCATCAAGCCGTTCAAAGCCACGGGCTTTAAGGAAGGCAAGTTTGTCGACGTTTCGGACACGGACCTTAAGGGCAAGTGGTCGATCTTCTTCTTCTATCCGGCCGACTTCACCTTTGTCTGCCCGACCGAGCTGGAAGACCTGGCCGACAACTACGACACCTTCCAGAAGATGGGCGTCGAAATCTACAGCGTCTCGACCGACACGCATTTCTCGCACAAGGCCTGGCACGACACGTCGCCGGCCATCGGCAAGATCAAGTACACCATGCTGGGCGATCCGTCGGGCGTGATCACCAACAACTTCGACGTCATGCGCGAAGGCATCGGCCTGGCCGACCGCGGCACCTTCCTGGTCGATCCGGACGGCGTCATCCAGTTCTGCGAAGTCACCGCCGAAGGCATCGGCCGTAACGCCGCCGAGCTGCTGCGCAAGGTCAAGGCAGCCCAGTACGTGGCTTCGCACCCCGGCGAAGTGTGCCCGGCCAAGTGGGAAGAGGGTGAAAAGACCCTGGCCCCGTCGCTCGACCTGGTCGGCAAGATCTAATCGTGGTCGTGGGGGGAGCGAGCTCCCCCCACGTACCCCCCTCAGTTCATTCTCCTTATCCGGGCTTTTGCGGAGAGCCCGAATATGGACAATGATTTCCCCCGATTTTTCAAGGAGTACAGCCATGCTCGACGCGGGTATGAAGACTCAACTGAAAGCCTATCTCGAAAACCTGCGCATGCCGATCGAACTGGTGGCGTCGGTCGACGACGGTGCCAAATCACGCGAACTGGTCGAACTGCTGAAAGACATCGTCGAAGCATCCGCCAAGGTGTCGCTGAAGACCGACGGCGCGGACGCTCGCCGTCCGTCGTTTGCCATCATCCGTCCGGGTACGGATATTTCGGTCACCTTCGCCGGCCTGCCGATGGGTCACGAGTTCAACTCGCTGGTCCTGGCGCTTCTGCAAGTCGGCGGTCACCCGCCGCGCGTCGAAGCCGATGTCATCGAACAGGTCAAGGCGCTGGAGATCGACGGCGAACTGCGGTTTGAGACCTACTTCTCGCTGTCGTGCCAGAATTGCCCGGACGTCGTCCAGGCGCTGAACCTGATGAGCGTGTTGAACCCCAGGATCAAGCACGTCGCCATCGACGGCGCCCTGTTCAAGGACGAGGTCGAAAAGCGCCAGGTCATGGCCGTGCCGACCGTCCTGCTCAATGGCGAGGCCTTCTCTCAGGGTCGCATGGGACTGGAAGAAATCCTGGCGAAGATCGACACTGGCGCGCAAACGCGTGAGGCGGCGAAGATCAACGCCAAGTCCGAGTTCGACGTCCTGGTCGTCGGCGGTGGGCCTGCCGGCGCTTCTGCCGCCATCTATGCCGCTCGCAAGGGTATTCGCACAGGCGTGGTTGCCGAGCGCTTCGGCGGCCAGGTGCTCGACACGATGGACATCGAAAACTTCATTTCGGTCAAGCATACCGAAGGTCCGAAGCTGGCGACCGCGCTTGAACAGCACGTCAAGGACTATGAAGTCGATATCATGAACCTGCAAAAGGCCGTGCAGCTGATCCCGGCAGCGACGCCCGACGGTCTGACCGAGGTCAAGTTGGAGAGCGGCGCTTCGGTCAAGGCGCGGACGGTTGTCCTTTCAACCGGCGCGCGCTGGCGCCAAATGGGTGTGCCGGGTGAAGCTGAGTACCGCAACAAGGGCGTGGCCTACTGCCCGCACTGCGACGGTCCTTTGTTCAA
>CAMLLA010000147.1 GCA_946480525.1 uncultured Asticcacaulis sp.
GCCGTTCTCTCCGGGCATGTGCTTTTCCAATGAGCCCATGATCGTGGTGCCCGACCGCTTCGGTATCCGGCTCGAAGACCACATGTACGTCACCGACAGCGGCGCCAAGTGGTTCACTGAACCACAGGCGGCGATAGACAGGCTTTAGTCTAAAAGATTCCGCCGCAGCACCTTCCGGATCTGCGCCACCCGCTCAGGCGTCATCTCCCCCAGCGTGCCGCGCTCGTCCGGCGTCAGGTGCGCCAGCGGGGCTTCTCCGAAGACGTGATAGTCGAACAGCGCCTGCCAGATACCTTTGCGCGATGGCGGCTGGTCGCGCAAGGCCAGCACGGCATGGAAGAGGGCGTCATAAGGATTAGCGGCTGCTTTCGGCGTATCGTCCCACCAGTAGTTGATCATGACGTTGAACGGCGACAGGGACCGGACCTGGTGCCACCAGCCATAAGGGATATATAGGACGTCCCCGGCTTCAAGCTCCGCCACCCGGACGGCGTCCCGCGCCAGCGCAAAGCGCGGATACCGTTCCAGGTCCGGGTTTTCCGGGTCGACCATGCCGACCGGTACGCCGCCGATCGTGCGATCAAAAGGCCCGGGATAAAGGTTCGGCAGTTGCTCGGGCGGATAGAGCAGAACCCTCCGCTTGCCGGCCACCACGCAGATCAGGTTTTCATTCAGGTCGTAGTGGACGCGGGTGACGGTGCCGTTGCCGATCCAGATGCGCGGCTCGACGCTTTCGGGCAGGATGCCGATGCGATGACTGTCGCGGACGGCCGGCATATGGCGGTGCAGTTCCGCCGACTGAATAAAGATCGATTGCGGTGCATCGGCCGTGCCATGATTCAGCAGGTTCCCCAGCACCTGGGCTAGCGGCGCGGGACCGAAGCGGAAATTCTCGCTGCGCGTATCCTTGCCGTAAAAGAAGTGCCCGCCGATCTCCGGTGGCCCGACATAGACACCGTAAGGATCGCCGCTGTCATGCGCCAGCAGGTAGTCGCCGAGGGCCTGGGCGCCGCCGCCGAACTGTACCATCGGCCAGTCGGACAGCAGTCCCTTGAGTATGGCCGGCTGATTCGCTGTCCGTATGTCATTGGCGAAACTGTCCGGCTTTACTCCGGAAAATACGGCTATGTCCGTAGCCGTGGTCCCATAAGGTGACATAAAAGCATCACACCTTTCATAATTGTATACGATATTCGGCATAAGATATAACATATATTGACGTTATATGCCCCCGGTGATTTTCTTCCCTCCATCGCTGCTGCCCTTCGGAAGCAGGCAACCGGGGAAGAGGATATCATGAATAAGCAAAGGAAAGCCCTGACACTGGCCGGCGTCGCCGTCGTGGCCATTTCGTCGGGATGGTCCGTAAGTGCCACGGCGCAGGAGACCGAAGCCGCGGCCGGTGACAGTCAGGTCGTTGTCGTCACGGGCACGCGTATCCGCAAGCCGAACCTGAAAAGCGCGTCGCCGATCACGACGGTCGATGACCGCGAAGTCAAACTGCAGGGCGCCACGGCGATCGACGCCGTCCTGAAGGCGCTGCCGCAGGTCGAAGCCGGCAACAACGAAAACCAGTCGAACAATTCGGACGGTACGGCGGGCGTCAACCTGCGCAGCCTGGGCGGCAACCGCGCCCTGGTGCTGATCGACGGCCAGCGCTTCCTGCCGACCCTGGGCGTCGACCTGAACTTCATTCCCTCTTCGCTGGTCGAGCGCACCGACGTCCTGACGGGCGGCGCCTCTTCGGTCTACGGTTCGGACGCCATGTCTGGCGTCGTCAACTTCATCATGCGCAAGAAGCTGAACGGCGTCCGTTTCGATTCGCAATACAGCATCTACCAGCACACCAATGACGACGATTATCTGCGCGGCGTGCAGAAGACGGCCGGCATCACGCCCGCCAAGGAAAACGTCTGGGACGGCCAGAAGTACGACTTCAATATCGCCGCCGGCGCCGACATTGCCGACGGCAAAGGCAATGTCACCGCCTATTTCGGCTATCGCAAGATGGAGCCGGTAACGCAGGACGCGCGTGACTATTCGACCTGCGCGCTGGAATTCACCGACAGCACGGGCTCGGCCTTCAAGTGCGGCGGCTCCTCGAACCACGCCTATGGCCGCTTCCGTCCGATCACCGGTCCCAACGCCAACAAGGACTATGCCAACTCCAAGGATGGCACCAAGGTCTGGGTCGCGAACGATTCGTCGTTCAACTACAACTATGCGCCGTCGAACTACACGCTGCGCAACTCCGAACGCTACAATGCCGGCGCCTTCGTCAATTACGACATCACAGACAAGATCGAAGCCTATGGCAGCTTCATGTTCATGGACGATCACTCGATCAGCCAGGTCGCGCCGTCGGCCATCTGGTCCGGCCGTCCATTTACCGTCAACTGCGACAACCCGTTCCTGAGCGACCAGCAAAAGACGATCCTGTGCGGATCGACGACTTCGACGGCGGATGCGACGACCCAGGTCGTTTACCGCGCCGCGACCGGTCCTGGCCGCCGCAACGACATGCGTCACACCAACTACCGTCTGGCCGGCGGCTTCCGTGGCGCTCTGAACGACACGTGGGATTACGACGTCAGCTACATGTACGCGACGACGATTGGCCAGTTCAACTACCAGAACGATATCAACCAGGACAAGGCGGCCCAGGCGCTCCAGGCCGTCATGGTCAATGGCACGGTTGTGTGTAAGGACACTTCCAAGGGCTGTAAGCCGATCGACGTCTTCAGCGCCAAAGGTCCGTCGGAAGAAGGCTACGCTTTCATCTATTCGCCGACCTTCACGCGTAATGAGCAAAGCATCAACGTTTTCAACGCCTATGTCAGCGGTGACCTGGGGGACTACGGCGTTCAGTCGCCGTGGGCCAATGACGGCGTCGCCCTGGTCCTGGGTGTCGAACACCGCAAGGAAGCGATCGACGAAAAGCGCGACCAGACCCAGCTCGACGCGGAAATCGCCGAAGCGCACGGCAAGATCACGGCCGACGAATATTTCGCCGAAATGGAAATCCCGCTCGTCAGCGACAAGCCGTTTATCAAGTCGCTGAGCACCTCGCTTGGCTACCGCAGTTCGACCTACAACTCGGAATCTCCCACTGCCGTCGGGGCCGAGAAGAAGACCGAGACCTACAAGATCGAAGCGCGCTATGCGCCGACGACCGATATTCTGTTCCGCGCCAGCTATAACAAGGCCATGCGGGCGGCCAATGTCAGCGAACTGTTCGCCGCCCAGGCCGTGGGCAATGTCGGCCTGATCGACCCGTGCGCTGGCCCGACCCCGTCGAAGTCGCTGAGCGACTGCCAGCGCACCGGCGTCACCTCGGCCTGGTACGGCAATATCGAGCCCACCCCCGCGGACGTTGGGTCAGGGTTAGGTGGCGGCAACCCGGATCTCAGCCCGGAAGAAGCCAAGACGACCACCTACGGCTTCGTCTTCACGCCGTCCAACTCGTCGCTGGCCCTCAGCGTCGACTATTTCAAGATCCGTATCGACGGCTATATCGGCGCGGTCGATCCGCAGGTTTCGGTGACCCAGTGCGTCGAAACCGGCAATCCCTTCTACTGCAGCCTGATCGTCCGCAACCCGACGACCGGCGCCCTGTTCGGCTACAACAAGGCGAACGGGGGCTACGTCGTCAACACCAACATCAATACCGGCTTCCTGGAAACGACCGGCGTTGACTTCACCGGCAGCTACAACCTCGAAACCGACCGTCTTTTCGGCAAGGACTACGGCAATGTCAGCTTCTCGATGGTCGGCACCCTGCTGAACTCGCTGGAAACCGAAGTGCTCCCGGGTCTCGGCTCCTATGACTGCACCGGCCTGTTCGGCGGCACCTGCGGCCAGCCGTCACCGAAGTGGCGTCACAACCTGCGCACCACCTGGTCGCCGGCGTGGGAGTCCGTCTGGGCGCCGACCTCGATCTCGATCAACTGGCGCTATTTCGGCAAGGTCGACCTGGCCACCAATACGGACGACCAGTACCTGAGCGGCACCAAGTCGACGCTCAATGCCGAGATCGAAGCCTATAACTATATCGACCTGACCCTGACCAAGAACTTGCCCAAGGGCCTCGTTCTGCGCGCCGGCGTCACGAACCTGTTCGACAAGGATCCGCCGGCCATCATGGGTGGCCTGCTGGTCGAAAACGGCAACGGCAACACCTTCCCGAGCGTCTATGATCCGCTCGGCCGGATGTTCTTCATCGGTATCAGCGGCGCCTTCTAACCCGCGCCAAATCTAGCGTCCCCTTAGGCGCTGCCGGCTGTCCGGCGGCGCCATTTTTTTTGCCGGCAGTCAGCCCACCCACCGCCACACCTTCGAAAAAGCCATCGTCGTATGCCGGCTATGTCCCTGGCATTAATCCCATATTAAATTTATGGGATTTAACCTCCCGTTTACTTCGTTGGACCCAATTTGGGTTTCAACAAACCTGGCGGGGAGCTGTGATTGTGTTGCCATTTATCTTTTCCAAGGCGGATTCCTTCTTCGTTGAAGTCCTGAACAAGTCACAGGCCATCATCGAGTTTACGCCCGACGGTCGGGTAACGCGAGCAAACCGCAACTTCCTTGACGCGATCGGCTACAGCGAGGCCGACATTGTCGGGCAGCATCATTCGGTCCTTTGTACGCCCGAATATGTAGCGTCGGCTGAGTACCGGACCTTTTGGAAAGAATTGGCGTCTGGCAAGATCCAGGCTGGTGAGTTCAAGCGTGTTGGCAAGGCCGGGAACTTCGTTTGGCTTCAGGCTTCCTACAACCCAGTCCATGACGCCAGCGGAAAGATCGTACGTGTCGTAAAGCTTGCCGCAGATATTACAGCTGGCAAAATGCTGAGTCTCGATTCCGCAGGTAAAATCGCGGCACTCAATCGCGCACAAGCGATTATCGAATTTACACCGCAGGGTGAGGTACTGACCGCGAACGAAAATTTCCTGGGGGCATTAGGGTATCGTCTGGATGAGATTGTGGGGCGCCACCATCGCATGTTCTGTGACGAAGCCTATGTCCAATCAAGCGAGTACCAGAATTTCTGGGCCGCGCTGGGACGTGGAGAGTTCCAGGCAGCCGAATACAAGCGGATCGGCAAGGGCAGCCGCGAAGTCTACATTCAGGCGTCCTATAACCCGATCTTCGATGACACGGGTGCGATCGTGAAGGTGGTTAAGTTCGCCACTGATATCACCGAAACGGTTCGCAAGCGTCTGCGGAACGAAAAGCTGAGCCGGGAGATTAATGGTGAACTTGGCGACGTCGTCAAGCAGATGGTAGAGGCCACGCATATGACGACGGTGGCCTCGACGGCGTCTTCCGAAACGGGGTCAGTCGTCAATTCGGTCGCGGCCGCATCCGAAGAACTGAGTGCCAGCGTCAAGGATATCTCGGCCAATATGAGTCATGCCCAGTCCAGCGTCACCAGTATATTCGAGTATGCCGAGACCGCCAACGTCTCGGCCAATGCGCTCAATGAGTCCGCCAATGCGATGAACGGTATCGTGACTCTGATTCAGGACATTGCCGGCCAGATCAACCTCCTCGCCCTGAACGCCACGATCGAGTCCGCCAGGGCCGGCGAGGCAGGACGCGGGTTTGCAGTCGTCGCGTCCGAGGTGAAGTCTCTGGCCAATCAGGCGGCTCGCTCCACGCAGACCATCTCGGCGGAAATCACCAACATGCAAGCCGTGGCTACCGAAGTGGTGGAAGCGCTGGGAAAGATCTCGGCCAATATGCGCTCGGTCCTGGAAAACATCGGGAGTGTCGCCGGAGCGATCGAACAGCAAAATGCGGTCACTTCTGAAATTTCTGGAAACATGCAGGCCGCAGTCTCCGCAGTACACGATATCGAGGAGAATCTCGGTTTGATCACCAACATGTTTTCCCGGGTCGCCGAGGCCTCCGAGCAAGTCAAGGGTAGCGTTGAAGCATTGGTTGCCTGATCGCGATGCCCCAATGAATCGCCTCTCAGGCCGGGAATGGCGGTTCTCACCCGCGCACGCTACTTTCCATTGAGTACGAACACATCTGGACCACTGCAGTGCTCTAGAAGGGCCGCGACGCCGTCTCCGGGTCAAGCATGGCAATAAGCTGGTCATAGAGTTGGCGCGGGATGGTCACGGTGTTCGAAGCCGTATTCCGCGCTCGCGCCTCGTAACGCCGCTGCGATGGCAGACGCGCGCCTTGCCCCAGAATGGCGTCGAACAGGGCTTCGGCCCGGCCCGTATGCACCGCGTGCTCGGCGCCCATGAAGATCTTGGGATCAAACGCCAGGATCAGCTCGCCGTGATAGGGAGTCGCGCCAGCGCCATTGTCGTAGGCCATCGATTCGAGACTGAGCAGATCGCCGATCAGCGGTCCGGCCATTAGTTCGATCATCGCCGACAGCGCCGAACCCTTGTGCCCGCCAAAAGTCAGCATGGCGCCGTTCATCGCCTCGGCCGGATCGGTCGTGGGATTGCCATCACGGTCAAGTCCCCAACCCTCGGGAAGCGGCTTGCCGGCGCGGCGGTGCAGCTCGATTTCGCCGCGCGCAGACGCACTGGTGGCGAAGTCGAAGACGAACGGATTGCCGCTCGGGCGCGGCCAGGCAAAGGCCAACGGATTGGTGCCGAACACACCCTTGGTGCCGCCATAGGGCGCGACCCAGGCGTGCGACGGCGTCATGGCCATGGCCACCAGGCCTTCATTGGCAATCGCCTCGACCTCTGGCCACAGGGCGGAGAAGTGGTAGCAGTGATTGATAGCCAATGCCGCCAGGCCGGTTTTGCGCGCCTTCGCGATCAGGACCTCACGGCCGGTCTCATAGGCCAGAAGCGAGTAGCCGCCTTTCGCGTCGGCACGGACCAGGCCCGGCGCCACATCGGTAATCACCGGCCGGGCATCCGGCGAGACCTTGCCGGACTTCAGCGTATGGACGCAGACCAGAAGGCGATAGAGGCCATGCGAATGGCATTCGTCGCGCTGACAGGCCCAGATCGTCCGGGCGATGGCGCGGGCATGGTCGCCAGCAAAGCCGTTGGTTTCCAAAACCCGGACGGCGAAGTCGAAGGCTTCATCAAGTGGAAGCGTATGTACTTCGGACATTAGTCTTTATCCGTGTACGGACTTTTGCCGCCATCGGCGATGAAGCGGTCGATGCGCGCCTCCAGGACCGGCAATGGCACCGAGCCCAGTTCCAGGACAGTATCGTGGAAGGCGCGGATATCGAACTTTTCACCGAGCGCCTTTTCCGCCTTGCCGCGCGCCTTCCAGATGGCCATCTCGCCCAGATAGTAGGAGAGGGCCTGACCCGGCCAGGCGATATAGCGGTCGGTCTCGGTCGTGATCTCGTGCTCGCTGAGCGCCGTGTTGTCGCGCATGAAGCTCATGGCCTGATCGCGCGTCCAGCCCTTGGCGTGGATGCCGGTATCGACGACCAGACGCGCCGCCCGCCACATCTGGTAGCTCAACATGCCGAAGTGCTCATAGGGCGTCTGGTAGATGCACATCTCGACGCCCAGGCGTTCGGAATAGAGCGCCCAGCCTTCGCCATAGGCTGAAATGTACGTATGCTGACGAAATGGCGGCAGGCCCTTGTTTTCCATGGCCAGCGGCATCTGGAAGGCGTGACCGGGGGCGGCTTCGTGCAGGGTCAGGGCCGGGATCGAATAGAGCGGACGGGCAGGGAGGTTATAGGTGTTGACCCAGTAGCCGCCCGGGCCGCCGCGGCCGCCGGTATAAAACGGCGCCAGTTCCGGCGCGACCGGGAAGATGCCGAAGCGCATGCGCGGCTGACGGCCGAAATAGTCGCCCGACTTGGCATCGACCAGCTTGGCCGTCCAGGCGGCGCGGTCGAGCAGGTCCTGCGGCTTAGTGACGTAGAATTGCGGATCGGTACGCAGGAAATGCAGGAAGGCCTTGAGGTCGCCCTCGAACTTGACCTGCTTCATCACCTCGGCCATCTCGGCGCGAATCTTGGCAACCTCATCGAGGCCAATCTGATGGATCTGTTCCGGCGTCAGGTCGAGCGTCGTATATTCGCGGCTCTGCGCGGCGTAGAATGCCTTGCCGTTCGGCAGGTCATAGGCGGCAATCGACGATGTTGCCTTGGGACCATACTCCTTGGTGATAAAGGTCAGGACTGACTGGTGCGCCGGGATGACGGATTTGTCGATGGCTTCCAGGGCAAGCTTACGCAGCTCCGCCTGCTTGTCGGCCGGGATCGAGGCCGGCATCGCCTTGAACGGCAGGTAGTAGGTGTTGGCCTCGCCCTTGGCGTCGATGACGACCGACAAAGAGACATCGCGCCCGACCAGCGACACCTTGGGCACGGTAAAGCCGCGCTTCATGCCGGCGCGCATATTGTCCATGTTCTGGGCAAAGTAGCGCGGCATGTCGTTCAGCTTGACCAGATAGGCCCGGTAGTCCTTTTCCGTGCGATAGGTTTCGCGGCCCATATAGCCGAGATCGCTCCAGAAGGAGGTGTCGCCGGCCAGCGGACGCTCATAGGTTTTGAACGCCTGACCGGCCAGCAAGGTCTCGATCTGGAACTGATAGATCTGGTAATTGACCTGGTCTTCGGGCGTCAGCGCCTTGACGTCGATGGCGTCGAGCTTTTTCTTGACGTCGCGCCAGTAGGCCAGCTTCTTGTCCTGACTGGCCTTCGACACATCCGGCAGGCCATCAGTCGATTGCGAAGCACCATCCTCGCTGGCTGCCTGCTGGCTGGAGCGCCAGGTCCATTCGGCCGTATAAAGTGTCTTGAAGGCGTCGCCGGCGGGCACCGGATCAGCTGCATGGGCAAGCGGGGAGAGCGACAGGAACGCCGTGGCGGCGGAGGCGAACAGCAGGGCTTTCATTGAGGCGGCGGTCCTTATTGAAGCGAAGCAAATGGGAGTTGCTTCAAAATAGTATACCGTATATCACTAAGGTGCAATCCCTTGCACTGCTAACGCATAGAGGTATCCGATGACCGCCGCACGCTTCACGACCGATCGCCGCAGCCTGCTTCGGGGCGCCGCCGTCATGACGGTCCTTAGTGCCACGGGCGCCACGGCCTGGGCTGCGGACACCCTGCCGCAGGGGCCGACACCGATCCGGCTCAACGATGTGCGCCTCCTGCCGTCGCCGTTTCTGACCGCGGTGGAGGCGAATACCAAGTACCTCATGTTCCTGTCGCCGGACAGGCTTTTGCACAACTATCACAAGTTTGC
>CAMLLA010000148.1 GCA_946480525.1 uncultured Asticcacaulis sp.
TGCCCAGGGCGGCAATGCCCTTTTCGATGCCGGCCAGCGACAGGCTGTCGACGTCACGCAGAACCGGAACGACCAGGCCCTTGTCGGTACCGACGGCGATGCCGAGATCGTAATGGTTCTTGTAGATGATGTCCGTGCCTTCGATTTCAGCATTGACGGCCGGAATGTCCTTCAGCGCGGCGACAACGGCCTTGGCGAAGAAGGACATGAAGCCGAGCTTCACACCGTGGCGCTTCTCGAACACGTCCTTGTAGGCATTGCGCATCGTCATGATGGCCGTCATGTCGACTTCGTTGAACGTCGTCAGCTGGGCCGCCGTGTTCTGCGATTCCTTCAGGCGGCGCGCGATCGTCTGACGCAGGCGCGTCATCTTCACGCGGTCCTCACGGGCGCCGACCGGACGCGGAGCAGCCGGGGCCGACGGGACGGGGGCGACGGCAACCGGGGTCGGCGCCGGCGAAGACAGGGCCGCCAGGGCGTCGCCCTTGGTGATGCGGCCGTCCTTGCCCGTGCCGTCGACCTTGTTCGGGTCGAGACCGGTTTCCGAAACGATGCGCTGAACCGCAGGCGACAAAGGCTTTCCGGTATCGGCGGGTGCAGCCGCAGCAACCGGGGCCGGAGCGGCGGCAGCGGCCGGGGCCGACGAAGCCGCCACCGAACCGTCGGTCGAGATCTTGGCGATGACCTGGCCCGGCGTCACGGTCGCACCGTCAGCCGCCAGGATGTCGGCCAGCGTGCCGTCAGCCGGCGAAGCGACTTCGACAGCAACCTTGTCGGTTTCGATTTCGACCAGGACTTCGTCCTTCTTGACCGCGTCGCCCTTCTTCTTGCGCCACGTCGAGATGGTGCCCTCAGATACGCTTTCACCCATGACCGGGGTCTTGACGTCGAGCAGAGCCGCGCCGCCCAAAGGGGCAGGTGCAGCGGCCTTAGCAGCAGGGGCTGCGGCAGCGGCCGGGGCGGCCGGGGCAGCAGCAGCGCCGGCGCCGCCGACGGTGCCGAGCTTGGTGCCCGGCGTTACGGTTTCGCCTTCGCCGACCAGGATCTGCAGCGTGCCGTCCGATGGCGACGCGACTTCAAGCGAAACCTTGTCGGTTTCCAGCTCGACCAGCACTTCGTCCTTCTTGACGGCGTCGCCATTCTTCTTGGTCCACTTGGCGACGGTGGCTTCGGTTACGGATTCTCCCAGGACGGGAACGAGGATGTCAGCCATTGTCAGGCTCCAATTTCAGCATGTTTTGCAAGCCCGCCGCGGATCAAGCGGCAGGCAATTCGGGGAGAAGGGGTTATGCGAACGCTTCGTTCAGGAACGTTTCGAGTTCCTTGAGGTGGCGGCTCATCTGACCCGCCGCCGTCGAGGCCGAAGCCGGGCGGCCGACATAGCGGGCGCGCTTGGCCTTGATCTTGAGACGTTCGAGCGTCAGTTCCAGCCACGGGTCGACGAACGACCAGCCGCCCATGTTCTTCGGCTCTTCCTGGCACCAGACCAGCTCGGCATTGGCGAAGCGGCCCAGTTCCGTCATCAGCGACTTCATCGGCCACGGATAGAACTGTTCCAGGCGCATCAGGTAGACGTCCTTGATGCCCTTCTTTTCACGGTCTTCCAGCAGATCGTAATAGACCTTGCCCGAACACAGGATGACGCGGCGGATCTTGTCGTCCGAAACCAGCTTGACGCCGGCCATTTCGGGCTTGCGCTCGGCATCGTCGTGCAGGACGCGGTGGAAGCTCGAACCTTCGGCGATTTCCGACAGCGACGAGATCGCCTTCTTGTGACGCAGCAGCGACTTCGGCGTCATCAGGATCAGCGGCTTGCGGAACGGCCGGTGGATCTGGCGGCGCAGGATATGGAAGTAGTTCGATGGCGTCGTGCAGTTGGCGACCTGGATGTTGTCCTCGGCGCACATCTGCAGGAACCGTTCAAGACGCGCCGACGAGTGCTCCGGCCCCTGCCCTTCGTAGCCGTGCGGCAGCAGCATGACGAGACCCGACATACGCAGCCACTTGCGCTCACCCGAGGTGATGAACTGGTCGATGACGACCTGGGCGCCGTTGACGAAGTCGCCGAACTGGCCTTCCCACAGGGTCAGGGTGTTCGGGTCGGCCAGGCTGTAGCCGTATTCGTAACCCAGCACCGCTTCTTCGGACAGGGCCGAGTCGATGCCTTCGTAATAGGCCTGGCCGTCGCGGAGGTGGTTGAACGGGAAGTAGCGCTCTTCCGTCGTCTGGTCGACCCAACCCGAATGGCGCTGCGAGAAGGTCCCGCGGATCGAGTCCTGGCCCGACAGGCGAACCGGGAAGCCTTCGTCGAGCAGCGAGCAGAAGGCCAGGGATTCAGCGGTGGCCCAGTCGAGACCCTCGCCGCTGGCGATCATCTGCTGACGCGCCTCGATAACGCGCTTCAACGTCTTGTGGACGTCGATGTCGTTCGGGATCGTGGTGATCTTCTTGCCGATTTCGACCAGCTTGGCGCGCGGAACCGAGGTAGTGCCACGGCGCTCATCTTCTTCCGGCAGGCCCAGGCCCTGCCACTTGCCGTCAAGCCAGTCGGCCTTGGTGGCGCGATAAGCCTTGCCGGCTTCGAACTCTTCATCGAGGAACTTGTCGAACTCGGCGACAAAACCGTCGGCTTCGGCTTGGGTTACGACGCCTTCCTGAACCAGGCGCTGCGCGTACAGTTCGCGCGTCGATGGATGGTTCTTGATTTTGGCGTACATGATCGGCTGGGTGAAGGTCGGATCATCGCCTTCGTTGTGACCGAAGCGGCGGTAGCAGAACATGTCCACAACCACGTCCTTGGCGAACTTCTGGCGGAATTCGGTCGCCATCTTGGCCGCGAAGACAACGGCTTCGGGATCATCGCCGTTACAGTGCAGGATCGGCGCCTGCGCCATCAGGGCGACATCCGACGGATACGGCGTCGAGCGCGAGAAGCGCGGGCTCGTCGTAAAGCCGATCTGGTTGTTGATGACGAAGTGGATCGTGCCGCCTGTCTTGTAACCCTTCAGGCCCATCAGCGCGAAGCATTCCATGCCGACGCCCTGGCCGGCAAAGGCCGCATCGCCGTGGATCAGCAGGCCGACAGCGCCGCCGCGATCGGGCGAAGCGTCGTGCTTGTCCTTGTTCTGGAAAGCCTGCTTGGCGCGGGTCTTGCCGAGGACGACCGGGTTGACGATTTCCAGGTGCGACGGGTTGGCCGTCAGCGACAGGTGGACGTTGTTGCCGTCGAACGAACGGTCCGACGAGGCGCCCATGTGATACTTGACGTCCGACGAGCCTTCGATGTCCGACGGCAGCGACGAGCCGCCCTGGAACTCGTGGAAGATGGCGCGGTAGGGCTTGCCCATGACGCCGGCCAGGACGTTCAGGCGGCCACGGTGGGCCATGCCGAAGATGATGTCCTTGACGCCCAGGGCGCCGCCACGCTTGATGATCTGCTCAAGGGCCGGGATCATGGCTTCGCCGCCATCAAGGCCGAAGCGCTTGGTGCCCGGGAAGCGACGGTGGCAGAAGCGCTCGAAGCCTTCGGTCTCGACCAGCTTCTTCAGAATGGCGATCTTGCCTTCCTTGGTGAAGGTGATTTCCTTGTCGCGGCCTTCGATGCGTTCCTGCACCCACGCCTTTTCAGCCGGATCGGAGATGTGCATGTACTGGACGCCGATATTGCCGCAATAGGTGCGGCGCACGATGGCGAGGATTTCCTTGAGGGTCGCCGTCTCGAGACCCAGCACGCCGTCGATGAAGATCGGACGGTCCTGGTCGGCGGCCGTGAAGCCCCAGTATTCCGGCGTCAGTTCCGGGTTCTGGATCGGCGGCTCGATGCCCAGCGGGTCGAGGTTGGATTGCAGGTGGCCACGGATACGGAAGGCGCGGATCAGCATCAGGGCGCGGATCGAGTCGCGCGCGGCACTTTGAGTATCGGCGGTGGAGGCTTGCGGGTTGCGCTGCTGGATGCCTTTTTCGACCTTGGCGGCAACCGCCGGCCAGAAGCCGTCCATGGCGGAAATCAGTTCGTCGCGCGGCCCCTGGCCGGGATTGGCCCAGCCGCCGGCGGCAGCATTGGCCTTTACGTTGTCGGGGCGGTCGAGCAGTTGATCGAAGAAGGCCCGCCATTCCGGCGGCACGGAGTTGGGATCTTCGGCCCACCTCTCCTGCATCATTTCGATGAACACGGCGTTCGCGCCGTAGAGGAAGGAGGTCTCCGCGAAGACCTGATTGAGCCGGCCGGAATCGTCCGCCATGGTGTTTGCCTGTCAGACGGCCAACTACGACACCGCCTGCCTTTCACACGATTTGTATGCACGCGTTGTCCGTGCAGATGTTTCAAGGTCTGGACGGCCAATCACGACACCGTCCGTTCTTGCTCCTGTGCTGCGCGTCGCGGTGAGGCGGTTTCTCCTCACCGCACGCAGTACAGGGTACGCATACCAGTTTTTTACGGCTCTGTTTAGCAGGAAAAGGGTTAATCCTCCTACTAATCGGAGCTTACGCTATTACAGGCCCTTCAGGACCGACAGCAGGGTCTCACCGAGCGCTGCAGGCGACGGCGCGACACGGATGCCGGCCGCTTCCATGGCCGCGATCTTGTCTTCCGCACCGCCCTTGCCGCCGGAGATGATGGCACCGGCGTGGCCCATGCGGCGGCCCGGAGGCGCCGTACGGCCCGCGATGAAGCCGGCCATCGGCTTCTTGCGGCCGCGCTTGGCTTCGTCGCGCAGGAACTGGGCGGCGTCTTCTTCGGCCGAACCGCCGATTTCGCCGATCATGATAATCGACTTGGTCTCATCATCCGCCAGGAACATTTCCAGGACGTCGATGAACTCGGTGCCCTTGACCGGATCGCCGCCGATACCGACAGCCGTGGTTTGACCGAGACCGGCATTGGTCGTCTGGAACACCGCTTCATAGGTCAGCGTGCCCGAGCGCGAAACAACGCCCACCGAACCCTTGGAGAAGATGTTGCCTGGCATGATGCCGATCTTGCATTCGTTCGGCGTCAGGACGCCCGGGCAGTTCGGGCCGATCAGGCGCGACTTGGAGCCTTGCAGCGCCTTCTTCACCTTGACCATGTCCAGCACCGGGATGCCTTCGGTGATGCAGACGATCAGCGGGATTTCCGCTTCGATGGCTTCCAGGATGGCGTCGGCCGCAAACGGCGGCGGGACGTAGATGGCCGACGCGTCAGCGCCGGTGCGGTCCTTGGCTTCGGCTACGCTGTCGAACACCGGCAGGCCGATGTGCGTCGTGCCGCCCTTGCCAGGGGTCACGCCGCCGACAACCTGCGTGCCGTAAGCGATGGCTTGTTCGGAGTGGAAGGTGCCTTGCGCGCCGGTGAAACCCTGCGTGATGACCTTGGTATTCTTGGTAACGAGGACTGACATTAGCGCTTAACCCTTGACGGCTTTGACGATCTTGGCGGCCGCATCGGCCAGGTCGTCGGCGGCGATCACGTTCAGACCGCTTTCGTTGATGATTTTCTTGCCGAGTTCGACATTGGTGCCTTCGAGACGGACAACCAGAGGAACCTTCAGGCCGACTTCCTTGACAGCCGCAATCACGCCTTGGGCGATGATGTCGCACTTCATGATGCCGCCGAAGATGTTGACCAGGATGCCCTTCACCTTGGGGTCCGAGGTGATGATCTTGAACGCCGCCGTGACCTTTTCGGTCGTGGCGCCGCCGCCGACGTCGAGGAAGTTGGCCGGCTCCGAACCATAGAGCTTGATGATGTCGAGCGTGGCCATGGCCAGGCCGGCGCCATTGACCATGCAGCCGATTTCGCCGTCGAGCGCGATGTAGGACAGGTCGAACTTCGAGGCTTCGATTTCCTTCTCGTCCTCTTCGGTCGTGTCGCGCAGCTCGACGATGTCCGGATGACGGAACAGGGCGTTGCTGTCGAAGGACACCTTGGCGTCAAGGACCAGCAGGCGGTCATCACCCGTGATGATCAGCGGGTTGATTTCCAGCATGTCCATGTCCTTGGCGTTGAACGCCGTGTACAACTGGCTCAGGAGCTTTGCGCCCTGCTTGGCCAGGTCACCCTTGAGGCCTAGCGCCGAAGCGAGCGCGCGGGCATGGGTCGGGAAGACGCCGGTGGCGGGGTCGATGGTGAAGGTGTGGATCTTTTCCGGCGTGTCATGAGCAACGTCTTCGATGCTCATGCCGCCTTCGGTCGAGGCAACGACCGAGACCTTGGAGGTTTCGCGGTCGACCAGCAGCGACAGGTACAGTTCCTTGACGATGTCGGCGCCTTCTTCGATGTAGAGGCGGTTGACCTGCTTGCCCTTGTCGCCCGTCTGGATGGTGACGAGGACGCGGCCCAGCATTTCGTCGGCGTTCGCCTTGACCGCTTCAGGCGACATGACGACGCGGACGCCGCCCTTGGCGTCGGGACCCAGGCCCTCGAAACGGCCCTTGCCGCGGCCACCGGCGTGGATCTGCGACTTGACGACGAAGACCTTGGAACCGGCCTCCTTGGCGAGGTCGCGGGCGGCCTTTTCGGCCTCTTGCGGGGAGAAGGCGGGATAGCCGCGCGGAACGGCCACGCCGAACTGTTTCAGGACGGCCTTGGCTTGATGCTCGTGAATGTTCATGGAACCGGTCTTGCAATAGTGAAATGAACGGCAGAGCCGGTCCCGTTCAATTCATGACAAATTGAGCGTGAAAGGCTCTGATGTGTGCGTTGACGATGAATTGAAAGCACTATGTTAGCGCGAACTTTCCACCATCGACATCAGGGCGAACGCCGTTGCTCGTCCAAAGATGGGCGGCTTTATAAAGACCACGACTTATTTGTGCAACCGCTCAATCACAGAAAATTGAGTCGCGGGTGCTTTTCCTTGAAAACACAATGTCATTGATTTGTATGACATGTTATCGCTATCACAACGACAACGCTGTCAGGCTATCCGTGCACTTTCAAACGCTTATGCGAGACATTGCGGGACAAGACCAGTTCAGCCAAAAAACAGCTGCCACATCAGCCGGCCAGGCAGGAAGGTAAAGATCCCGGCGATAAGCAACGCACCGATATAGAGCGAATAGGCCTGCTTGCGATGCGTCTTTATATCCTTGCGACGCGCCGCAAGGATCAGCAGAGGCAGGGCAATCAGGGTGATGCCGGACAGGATATGAATGAAACTGAAGGCGCCGTGGTTGATCTGGCGGACAAAGAAGCTGGAAACCGCGACCATGAACATGACGATCACCCAGCCCCAGCCGACGACGCGGTGAAAGGTCGTGCCCTTTGGCCCCAGTATCTGCAGTGTGGCGACGGCGAAGGCGATAAGGGCCGCCAGCAGGTGTATCTGGACGGCCGGTGAAACCGTCATGAGCACCGAAACGTCCGGCCAGTGCGGATGGGAATAACGGTCAAGGACAGTGCTGAGCATCGGGATCCGACTTTCTTTGCGGGAGGAATTGCCCCATAAGAAATGGCCTCCCGCTCCCCGTCACAAATGATGCGCGAAATGCCCGACCAGATACGTGAAGTGCCAGCCGCCGCCACTGACGCTTCGCCAGTGGCAGACCTGATCCGCATAGTGACAAGCCCCTGGGGCGAACGCACGTGGCTGCGCGTCTACTGCATCGCCATCGCCATGGCTCTGTTCCTGAGCTTCACCGGCGCCATGGGCAGCCACAGCGCCCCAGTCCTGACGCGCATGGGCTACTGGCTGGCGACCATGCTGGGCGGCACGGTTTCCGTTCAGTTGGTCAGTTTGATCACCTGCCGGTTCAGGGGGCTTGAACCGCTGGGCGAAGCCGTCGTCCAGTTCGTCCTTGCCGTTCCGGCGGTGACCCTGACCGTGTGGCTGATCGACAGCCTCTATTTCCGGCACGCGCCAAACCCGCGCACGCTGCTGTTTACGTTCGGACCGGTAACCGTCATTACGCTTGCCATGTCAGCCCTGCAGTACATGCTGGAGCGCACACCGCGACAAAGCCATGTCCATCCCGAATCCAGCCAGGTCGAACCCGCCCAGGCCTTTCGCGAACGGTTGCCGTTCAAGTACCAAAAGGCGGACATCCACGCCCTGTCGGCGGAAGATCACTATCTCCGGGTTCATACCTCTGCCGGCCAGACCCTGATCCTGATGCGGCTCTACGACGCCATCCGCGAACTCGATGGCATCGAAGGCTCGCAGGTTCATCGTTCGTGGTGGGTCGCCAAAGACGCGGTCAGCGATGTGTCACGAGGCGACGGCAGACTGACACTGATCCTCAAGGGCGAGGTCGTTGCCCCCGTCAGCCGCAGCTATGCCAAGGTTCTAAAGGCTGAGGGCTGGTTTTAAAAGGCCTGCTCGAGCACCTTGTCGAGCTTCTCGAAACTCTGCCGCCAGCCTTCGGTCGAGCCCATGCCGTCAAAGGCGTCGCGCTCGGCCTGGGAAGCGAAGACCTGCTCAACCGTCACCTGCGTTTCCCGATCGCCGAGCGCCTGGAAGGCCACCTTGGTAATAACCGTCAGGGAGGGAAGCGTATCCTCGTCACCACCGGCCTTGGTGAACTGCAGAGCCAGATAGTCATGCCAGTTGGCGGGATGGTCGTCGTGGTGCATTTCCATGACGAGGCGGCTTGGCTCAACCACCTCCAGATACTCGCCCTGCAATGGATACGCGTCATCATCGGCGCCGTACATGATAAGTGCGAACCGGCCCGCCGGCCGCACGTCAAGCGTCGCATCGGTGCTAAAACCGTGCGGTCCCCACCAGCGCGCAATCAGGGCTTCGTCCGTCCAGGCCCGCCACAGGTCCGCGACGCCGGCGTCGAAGGTTCGGCTCATGACGACGGAAACATTGGTGCGGGTGAAGCTCGTATCGGCCATGGATATGCTCCCTTATCGTGGAGCAAGGGTGAGCGCCGCGGCCTAAAAAAACAATGCGGCGCTCTGGGCGGCGCTCTGGGGCTTAAGGCTTTTCGGCCAGTGCCTTCAGCCGGTTCAGGCCTTTTTCGAAGTCATTGCCGACCAGTGTGTCCATGTCCATGAACAGGTGCATGATCTTGGCAGGAAAAGGCACCGGCCCGCTCATCTTCCACGTAACCAGGGTCTCGTCGCCCTCATCGATCAGGTGGAACTGCGTGTCATTGGTCGCCTTGAACGGCCGCAGAAAGTCGAGCTTGATATCGACCGATGACGGCGTCTCGGCGT
>CAMLLA010000149.1 GCA_946480525.1 uncultured Asticcacaulis sp.
AACCCTCGATAAGCAAAAAAGAGGGTTCGTAACCGGAGCATCAGAGATGCGGAGGTTCGGCGGAGCGCAGCGGAGCCAATCCCTCTCTATCCGCCCACTGTAGAAGACCCGAGTTTATATCTTCAACCGCCCAGCAACATGTGTGCGCGTGTCTCCACCGATCCAAACCTGTCCGGTCTCATCGCGCCTGGCATACACCCGCCCCTTGCGGCCAAGACAAGTACCCTGCGCAGCCACATAATCTCCCGTCGCCACGCCGCTATTGAACAGCCACTGCGCCAGTGAAGCGTTGAGGCTGCCGGTTACCGGATCCTCGATGATCGCGCCCGCATGATCGCCGAAGAAGGCGCGGACCTCGAAGGCGACATCACCCGAAGCATGCGGGCCGACCACGCCGATATCGACACGCGTTGGCCAGCTCCGCGCCGGCGTCAGCGACAAAACCTTCTGCGCAGATGCCAGCCGTATGCCCAGCCAGCCGGGTCCATTGTCGACCCATGCAGCATCAACAACCTCTTCCGCCATTAATCCCAAGAACCGCGCTGCCCCGGCCAGTTCGTCCGTGGACAGAGGGCCTGATCGGATAAGCGATGGCGCGGCGAACGACAGTCTGCCACTATCGCTCCTGATCCGGACAAGTCCCGCACCGCATTCCTGGACAATCTCCGAATCGTTTTTCGCAACGCCACCGGCTTCGAGCCAGGCGTGACAGGTACCTAGAGTGGGATGCCCGGCGAAGGGCAGCTCGCGATCCAGCGTGAATATTCGGACGCGGTAATCGGCTGAGACATCAACCGGCGGCAGCAGAAAGGTCGTTTCCGAGAGATTAAACCAGCGCGTGATGCTTAGCATGTCTTCGGTTGAGAGATCGGCGGCGCCAATGACCACCGCCAAAGGATTGCCTGAAAAGGCGTCAGCCCCGAATACATCGACCATGGAAACCGAAACGCTCATGCCTTTGCCTCCTGAAACGCCAGTGACTTCAGCCACAATGGCATCGCCTGTCAACACGTTGGTTTCCCTGCCACTCTTTGACCTGGCCTTGCACTCAAAGGCAGATAATCCAACGATGTGATAAACGGACAGGTGGACATCCGGCATTTTCTGGTCGCTGAGGTGTCACTCCCCTTCTCGCACCTGACTATCGCTCCTTGTGGACGATCCATGTCGCCTACGGGCTGGCGCCGGACACATCTCCCACCGTTTCGCAGGCCAATACATTTTTTGTCCACTGGACAAAACAAAGCTCGTTGCAACGACAAAAGCGCGTCATCGGTGCGTGTCGCGACGCGCACGCAGAACGTGCAAACCCTTTCCTGAACTGGGAAAACGCCGTCATGGTAGCGATAACCATTCTCGACATAGCGCTGTTAAGGTTGCGTTAGCGATACCACAATTTAACTGTTACCAATTCATCACAATACCACAAAGCGGTATATTATTTTATTAATATATTTCAATAGCTTAATTCATCCTGAAATTTAATTAATGCAATTTGGTTTTATGATATCGATGCCATTGTTATACCCTGATTGACAGCGCTATCATAAACAGAAGAAAAAGCACAACAGCGAACGCATAACAGTTCGCGCTATCAACCAGTTGGGGAGACCATAGTGAAAAAGATTACGCACCCGCGGGCGGCGCTGATGGCGGCCGTCTCGCTTCTTGCCATGACATCGGCCACCGCCGTTTATGCCCAGGACCAGGCCGCCGCCGCTCCTGCCGCTGAAGATGACGTCGTTGTCGTGCGCGGCTTCCGCGCCTCGCTGCAAAACAGCCTGAACACCAAGAAGAACTCGAACCTGATCATCGAGTCCGTCACCGCCGAGGACATGGGCAAGTTCCCGGACCAGAATATCGCTGAATCACTGCAGCGTCTGCCGGGCGTCCAGATCGACCGTGAAAACGGCCAGGGCACCAAGGTCCGCATCCGCGGCCTGGATCAGAACGTCACAGTCCTGAACAACGACATCTTTGTTTCGGGTATGGAAATCTTCCGTCTCGGCGAAGGCAATATCCGCCAGGACAGCTCGCTGGAAGGCATTCCGTCGGAACTGATCGGCGGCGTCGATGTCTATAAGTCGCCCGATGCCTCGCTGCTGGAAGGCGGCCTGGGCGGTATCATCAACCTCAAGACCCGTTCGCCGCGTTCGATCAAGGACACCCTGTTCTCGGGTGACTTCCGCCTGAACAAGGGCGGCGACGGCGATGCGACCCCGGTCGGCTCGCTCGTCTTCGGCAAGAAGTTCAGCGACAACTTTGGCGTTCTGGCGACCATTTCGTATGACCGCACCGACATCCACACCGACGTTTTGGGCGGTGAAAACCGTGGCGGCTGGCGTCTGCTGGAACGTCCGACCTCGACCGGCACCACGACCGTCTACTCGCCGGAATACCGTTACGCCACCAACCGCAACCAGGAACGTGAGCGCGTCGGCTTCTCGCTGAGCGCCGACTACCGCGTGTCGGAAAACCTGTCGCTGACCGCCGACTGGTTCCATTCCGACCTGTCGATCCTGACCAACGAAGCCTCGCTGAAGTTCCCCTTCGCCAACGAAGGCGCGACCTATTCGGCAACCGGCCTGACCATCGACAGCGACAAGGTCCTCACCTCGGGCACTGTGACGGCCAACTCGGCGGAATCGATCACCTTCGTCCAGAACGGCGAAGTCTCGACCGACAACTTCCAACTGGCGGCCAAGTGGAGCAACGGCTCCAACCTGTCGGGCGTGGTCAAGCTGGCCATGTCGAAGGCGGAGTATGAAAGCGCATCCGCCAACGCCGACGTGCGCTATACCCAGTACGGCGTCCGCGCCGTCAACGGCGGCGCCGGCATCACGCCGAACTCGACCGCGCCGGCAACCTTCACCTTCGCCTACACCAATGGCGAACTGCCGACCTTCACGCCGGCTGGCGCCAACGCCACGTCGTTCACCACCCCGGCCATGGTCTTCGCCAAGTCGCACTGGGCATTCGCTGAAAACACCGAGATCAACAACACCGCGTTTTCGGCCGACTTCAAGTGGACGCCGGAATTCGGTGCGGACGCCGGTCTCGTCATCAGCTTCGGCGCCCGCTATGCCGACCGCGAAGTCGATTCCAACTACGGCCGCTACCTGGCCGATCTGTCGGGCCGCGGCGAACTGCCCGCCTCGGCCCAGGGCCAGTACCTGACGTTCGCCGGCGGCAATCCGGTCGTATCGTCGACCAACACGCCGGGTTCGACCTTCATCAACTGGACGCCATACGGCTACTTCATGGACGGTGCGATCGGCCGGAAGTGGTGCGACGGCGCGGGCTCTCCGTGCGGCCGCTTCGGCGACTCGCCGGCCACGGCCTATCGTGACGCTACCAACCCGTATGACACGGCCGCGTCCAACCCCGGCCGCTTCGAGACCGTCAACATCCTTGGCATCAACGCCATCGTCAACAAGGCCTCGGGCATGACGGACGCAGCCGCCTGGATCCAGGGCCTGTATCCGAACACGCCGTTCACCCTGTTCCGCGATCCGCTGGAATCCTTCCGCGTCGAGGAAAAGACCAAGACCGGCTACCTGATGGCCGATGTTGGCGAACGTGGCGACCGCTTCCACCTCAATGCCGGCGTCCGCGTCGTTTCGACCGAACTGACCGTCGACGCTTCGGGCACCCCGGTCACACCTCTGTGGTGGGGTACGGACAGCTGGAACGGCATCCTGAAGAACCCAGACAACAAGACGACCGTGCGGGAATATACCGACGTCCTTCCGTCCGCTTCGGCCGTCTTCGATGTCAACGACACCGACAAGCTGCGCGCTTCGGCCGCCCGCGTCGTGTCGCGCCAGAACCTGTTCCAGCTGGGCCAGGGTTCGAGCTACGACTTCACGCGTTCGTCGACCGCCGGTCCGAACTTCGACAAGTTCCTGTACACCAACGGTTCGGGCGGCAACCCCGAGCTCGACCCGTACCGGGCTTCGCAGTTCGACGTCGCCTATGAGCGTTACCTCGGTTCCAAGGGCTTCATCTCGGGCGCCTATTTCTACAAGAGCGTCGACAGCTTCATCCAGACCGACACCATCAATGTCTGCGTCGCCGACCAATCGGTCGCCGGCTGTACCTCGGGCCCGTTCGCGGCGCCTGTGAACGGCGAAGGCGGTTCTATCAAGGGCTTCGAAGTCGCCGGTCAGTACGTCTTCGACGCCGGCTTCGGCATCCAGGCGAACTATACCTACTCAGATTCGGAATCGTCGAACTTCAACGACTTCGAAGACAACCTGCCGATCCCGGGGGTTTCCAAACACGCCTATAACGTCCAGGCCTTCTACGAAAACAACGGTCTTGAAGCCCGCGTCTCGTACGCCTGGCGCGACAAAGCCTATTACGGTAACTTCGCTTTCTCGTCGGGCGCGGCTGCCGGCGGCACGATCACTGCGGGTACCTGGGAGCGCGCCTACGGCCAACTCGACGCCCAGATCGGCTACGCCCTTACGCCGAGCCTGAAGGTCACTCTGGAAGGCATCAACCTGACGGAAGAAGCCACCAGCCGTTACCTGCAGTTCGAACAACTGCCCTTCCGCTACGCCACCGGCGAACGTCGTATCGTCCTCGGCGTGCGGTACACCTTCGGTAAGTAAGCCTTACCGGAACTGACGGAGGCGGGTTAAGTGCACTTGACCCGCCTTCTGTCTCCCATATCCTTGGCCGGCTTGCCCTTACCGTAAGCCGGTCCTTTTGTTGGTGCTTCCATGGTCACACATCCTGATCCGATCCAACACGTCACTATTGTCGGCGGCGGCACCGCCGGCTGGATGGCTGCCGCGGCCTTTGCCCGCAATTTGAGCACGCGCCTGAAGATCACCCTGATCGAGTCCGAGGACATCGGCACCATCGGCGTCGGCGAAGCGACCATTCCGCCAATCAAGCTGTTCAACGCCATGCTCGGCCTCGACGAGGCCGAATTCATGCGCGAGACCAAGGGCACCTACAAGCTTGGCATTGAATTCAAGGGCTGGCTCGAGGAAGGCCGGCGCTACTTCCACCCGTTCGGCGTTTATGGCCTCAAGACCGAGCTGGGACATTTCCTGCAATTCTGGCTGCGCATGAAAGCAGCCGGTGAGATATCGTCCATCGAGGACTATTCGCTGTGTACCTTGGCTGCCAAGGCCGGGCGCATGGGCAAACAGTCGGACGATCCCCGCGACACCTTGGCCAATTTCGGTTCGGCTTACCATTTCGACGCCGGCCTCTATGCGCGTTTCCTGCGTGCCTATTCCGAAAAGCGTGGCGTCACGCGCATCGAGGGCCGCATTGCTGAAGTCAATCAGAACAGCGGGACCGGCTTTGTGACCGGCGTATCCCTGGCTGACGGCCGTCAGGTCGGAGGCGATCTCTTCATCGACTGCTCGGGCTTTCGCGGCCTGCTGATCGAACAGGCCCTGTCGAGCGGCTACGAGGACTGGTCGCACTGGCTGCCTATGGATCGCGCCGTCGCCATGCCCTGCGCCCACGGAACGCACGACACGAGCGGCACGCCCGTCATCCGCCCCTATACGACCGCGACGGCGCGCGACGCCGGCTGGCAGTGGCACATCCCGCTCCAGCACAGGGTCGGCAACGGCTATGTCTATTCCAGCCGCTTCATCGACGACGACAGCGCCGAAGTGACCTTGCGCGGCAGCTTAGAGGGCGAGGCCCTGGCGCCGGCCAACCGGCTGCGCTTCGTCACCGGCCGGCGTAAAATATTCTGGAATAAGAACGTCGTGGCGCTCGGCCTGGCGTCGGGCTTTATCGAGCCACTGGAATCGACCAGCATTCACCTGGTGCAATCCGGCATCAACAAGCTGTTGCAGCACTTCCCCGACCGGACGTTCGCGCCAGCCAATATCGACGCCTACAATCAGCGCCAGCACCTGGACTATGAGCGCATCCGCGACTTCATCATCCTGCACTACCACGCCAATGAGCGCTCAGGCGCGCTATGGAACTATGTGCGCAATATGGAGATTCCGGATACCCTGGCGCATAAGCTGGCCGTCTTCCGCGACCGCGGCACCTTTGCCAATGCCGCCGAAGAGATGTTCACCCCGACCTCATGGATGGCGGTGATGATGGGCCAGGGCGTCATGCCGCAAGGCTACGATCCTCTGGTCGCCTATGAGGACCTTGATACCCTGCGCACCGGCTTTACGCGCATGAAGACGCACCTCTCGGACCTGGTGGCGGCCATGCCGACGCACCGGCAGTATCTGGAAAAGCTGGGCGCCCTCGCCAAGGAAGCGATGACGGCGTAAAGACATAGCCCGTGGGCACCACTGCCTTCTTCTCCGCCCTGTCGCGAAGCGATGGGGAGGGGGACCGCACGAGCGAGACACTGCGCAAAGCAATGGCGAACGAGATGTGGTGGAGGGGTTAGCTCTACTGTCCCGGCGCAGGCACGGCTTCAGCCTTCGGCGCCGCCCTGAACCGCTTGCTGTATTCAATGAACGGCTCTTCGACAAAACGATAGGTCAAGGCCGAAATCGCCACCGTCACCGCCAGCACGACCGGAATAACCCACATGCCCGACACGCCCAGCTTGGTCACCACAGTAATAACCGGCGAGTGCACCAGGTAAACCGAATAGCTGATCACACCCAGATACTGCAGCCATTTCAACGTCGGCCGCGTGAAATAAAGCGCGGCAAAAATGGCAAACCCCACAGCCCAGGTCAGAAGCACACAGCCGACCGTCATCGCCTCCGGCCCATCGCTCGGAAACACCCCGAACCCGACGACCAGCGCCGACGCTATCGCTGCAACATAGACGCCCAACGTCCCGTAGAAGAACCGCTTCGTCACTGCGCCGTCATTGTAGCGCAACCACAAAAGCCCGAGGTAACACACGACCAGCATGCATATCCGCCCGAATGGCAGGCGGATGCCCGTCGCAACCGAGGCCACTTCAAGCAGCACCAAACCTGCGATCGGCGGAAAAAACACCCATGCGTTCTTACGGTTCAGCCCAAGGAAGAACAGCCCGGCGAAGATGATGTACCAGATCAGTTCGATAAACAGCGTCCACGAACCACCGACATAGTTGGGAAAGCCGATCCACGACTGGGCGAACGCCAGGTGCGGCAACAGCTTGACCGGATTGGGCACCGGCTGAGCCAGCACAAACACCGACAGGATCAGCGTCACCGCCATAATCAGGAAATAGAGCGGATAGATACGAAACGCCCGGCGGATCCAGAAGACCTTGAGGTCCTTCACCGACTCCAGGCTTTTAGGGATGATGTAGCCGCTGACCATGAAGAACAGCACAACACCCAGCTGCCCGAGGCTGATGACCGTCGTTCCGAAACTGCCGGCCTTGGCCGACAGGAGTCCCGCGGCCTCGCCGCTGTGCTGGAACAGCACGAAGATGGCGGCCAGTGCCCGGCACAGGTCAAGGAACTGATAGCGCGCGTGGGACGCGGTCGGTAAAGGATGCATGGTCTTCCCCGGTCAGTTTAACCACAACTAACCGATATATTGGTGCGCCGCAACACGCCAATGCCGGCGTTACCCGCTTCGTGAATCAATCTGACGCATGGGGAAACACGTCCCGCATCAGATTTTTATAAACGCTTTGCTACGGTGCAGCATAGATCCGTAGCGGGGTATGCGTGGCTGAGGCAGCAAGACAAAGACTTCTATGGCTCGACTATGCCAAGGGCATCGGCATTCTGCTGGTGGTGGCCGGACATCTGATGCGCGGCTTGGTCGACAATGGCCTCGTTTCCGCCAACGCCCCCGGCTATCAGTGGTTCGACTTTACCCTCTACACCTTCCACATGCCGCTCTTCTTCTGCCTGTCCGGCCTGACGGCGGCGCAAAGCCTCGACAAGGGCCGCGCCCCCTTCATCAAGAGCAAGCTGTGGACCATCGCCTGGCCCTATGTGCTGTGGTCGATCGCGTTCGGCATCCTTCGTGTGCTTTTCAGCTCAAAGGGCGTGACCTGGGACAGGTTGGCCTGGATCCCCATCTATCCGATGTCGATCTTCTGGTTCCTCTACGTCCTTCTGATGTGCCACCTGGTCTTTGCCTTCTGGCCGGAACGCAAACGCAGCTGGCTCCTGGGCCTCAGTATCGCCGCCTTCGCCGCATCCGAATTCATCCCGGAAATCGCAAAGACCGTCTGGCCACCGCTCTTCATGTTCTTCGGCGCCATGCCATTCTACATGGCCGGTCATTACCTCAAGGACTTCGCCGCCAAGGCGCCGCTAAAACTCTGGACGGTCCCTGCCCTCACCACAGGCTTCGCCCTGTCGGTCCTGGCAGCGCATGCGCTGGTCGGCTGGCGTTATCAGTCGATCCTCGCCGTGCCCGCCAGCCTGTTCGGCATAGCCGCGGTCATCGCCCTGTCGCGCCAGGTCTCTTTGCGCGCCGGCGCAGCCCTTGCCCTGCTGGGGGCAGCCTCCATGACCATCTACGTTTCGCACACCCTGATCGCCTCGATCGTGCGCAAGATGCTGGAACGCCTTAACATCAACGATCTGCTGAGCAACATAGCCATCCTGTTCGTCGTCTGCATGGCCCTTCCCCTCGCCGCCCATTATATCCTCAAACGCCTCGGCTGGCTTCCAGTATTTGGCCTCGCCTCGCCAGCGAAAAAGGCCACTGCCACCAGGTCTCCGGTGGCCTCAAGCATCAAACCTGCGGCTTGATCGAGATGGCGCCTTGACTTGTTTCACCCGAAGTGACATTCCGGTAAACATGACCTACCGCACCCCATTCAGTCGCAGTTCTTCCTGATTTCACGGAGTACGCCTCCGTGATCGGAGGATGACGACTATTGATGCTTGGCAGTTTATCAAACTGCACGACGGCAACTTCACGACATTCCTCCGCCCGTTCAACGGACAGTTGGCAGAGTGGTAATGCAGCGGCTTGCTAAGCCGTAGAACCGCAAGGTTCCGTGAGTTCGATCCTCACACTGTCCGCCAATCCCTTCACGGCACCACGATCAGCTTCATCTTGATCGCCAGGCCAAGCGCGCACGCGCCGATAACAAAGCCAATCAAACTGGTCCATAAGCCTTTCAGAATTCCGCCACCGACCTCTTGCTGAATTTTCTTCCAGAACATATCGATCAACGCTTCAAGAT
>CAMLLA010000150.1 GCA_946480525.1 uncultured Asticcacaulis sp.
AAGCGGGCAAAGCGCGTGCCGCCCGACGTCATGCCCCAACTCGGCAAGCCGACTTCGAGGGTCATGAGCTTTTGCACTATGTTTTCGATGTCGATGTTCGACCGCGCCAGCCGCACGGCCAGGGCGTCGTAATCGGCCAGATGCGCATCCATCAGACGCGCATTGTCTTTTTCGATTACGTCCGGCGGAATGCCCAGCGCCGTCTGGTCGATGGCGACATAGCCCATCTGCCCTGCTCCCTAACATATCCCTACGCGGTCTCTTGTGGACCTTAAGGCATACATGCCCACGGGTTAAGGTTTTAGTCAAATCACCAAAGGTTTAGACGGCCTGTACTTACCGCGTAAACGCTGCCGCATTGCCCGCGTCGACGTTTAGGATATTGCCCGTCGACTTGGCGGCGCCCGCCCCCGCCAGGAAGACGACGGCCTCGGCGACGTCCTGCGGCAGGACCGAGCGCTTCAGAAGGCTGCGCAGACGGTAGAATTCCTCAAGCTCGTCGTCCTTGAGATTATAGGCCGCCGCGCGTTGCTGACGCCATTCGCCGGTCCAGATCGATGAGCCCTGCAACACGGCATCCGGATTGACGACATTGACACGGATACCGAACGGCGCGCCTTCCAGCGCCAGGACGCGGGCCAGTTGCAGCTCGGCCGCCTTGGCCGCCGAATAGGCCGCCGTATTGGCCGAGGCCGCCAAGGCATTCTTGGACGCCACAAAGACGATCGCGCCGCCCAAAGGCTTCATCAGCCGGAAGGCCTCACGGCTCGGCAGGAAGTAGCCTTCAGCCAGGACGCGGAAATTGGCCTGCCACAGGTCGAGCGATGTTTCCGAAATCGCCGCCGCCGACGCGATGCCTGCATTGGCCACCAGGATATCGATGCCGCCGAAGGCCAGCACGCAGGCGTCGAACGAGGCGCGAACGGCGGCTTCGTCGGCGACGTCGTTGACAAAGGTACGGATCAGGTCGGCGCGGTGGCTGCGCGTCAGGTCGGCGCGCACGGATTCCAGCCTGGCCTCATCGATATCGGTCAGCATGACGCAGCCGCCGCCGGCCAGGATCTGCTCGGCGACCGCGCGGCCGATACCGCCGGCCGCACCGGTGATATAGGCGACCTGCCCCACAAACGGCCCGGGCTTCGGCTGCCGCTTCAGCTTGGCTTCTTCCAGCGCCCAGTATTCGATGTCGAACATCTCCTGGTCGTCGAGCGCCTGATAGTGACCCAGGGCAACCGCCCCGCGCACGACATTGGCGGCGTTGCGGACGTATTCGCCGGCGATGCGCGCGGCGGTGCGATCGGGAGCGAAGGCCAGGGCGCAGGTGTCGCGGATCAGGACGACGACCGGATCGGGATCGCGCACGGCCGGACTGTCCGGGTGGCGGCAGCGGGCATGATAGGCGCGGTAACGCTCGCGGTAGGCTTCGATCGCGCTTTTCAGGTAGTCCCCGGCGCCTTCGCCGCGCAGCGGCTCCGGGTCGAGGATCAGAGGCCATGGCTTGGTGCGCAGGAAATGATCGGGACAGGCCGCGCCTTTTGCCGCCTCGGCGAGCAGGGCCGGCGACGACACAAAAGCCTGGATATCGGCGCCGCCAATGATCTCGCAGACCTTGAGCGTTGAGCGGCTCAGCTCAGTACGCAAGGCGGTCACGGCCGTCAGCACCAGGGCCTGATCGGGGACCGAAGCCTTTATGGTTTCCGCCCGGGCATTGATGGCGTCGGCAGCGATGCCGATCAGGTCGATACTGGTGTCGTAGCAGTCGCGCGCCGTATCGCCCCAGCAGAACAATCCATGGCCTTCGAGCACCAGGCCGCGCCAGTGCGGATGGGCGCGAACCGCTTCGCCGATGCGCAGGCCTAAGTCAAAGCCTGGGCGTTGCCAGCCGAGCCAGCCAACCTCGCCCTTATAGATCTCGTTGGTAAGCGCTTCGGACTCGGCCGTCGCGGCCAGGGCGACCACCGCATCGGGATGGAGGTGATCGACGTGCTTGTAGGGAATAAAGGCATGCAGCGGCGTGTCGATGCTGGCCGGCCGCGGATTTAGCCCGAAGGTACAATGCGGCAGGAGACCGACCATCTCGTCTTCGAACGCCAGGCCGCGATAGAGCCGTTCCAGCCCGCGCACGCGATCGAGATAGAGCGTCGCGAACCCATCGGCCTTCATGGACCCGAGATCGCCGCCCGAGCCCTTGACCCACAGCACCTCGACAGCGTCCCCGCTCAAAGGATCGACACCCGCGACCTTCGCCGAGGTATTGCCCCCACCGAAATTGGTGACAGAAAGATCCGAGCCCAGGCAATTGGAGCGATAGAGCAGAAGCTCCGCCTCGCCCATGCCTTGCGCAACAGCGTCATCCCACCGGTTGTCTGGTTTGTCGAAGATCGGCCTGTCTGCATCCGGATTGGCGGACTTCGGTCCGGACTCTATCCGGCCGATCAACGCCTCCTGTGACAAGCTCATTGAATAACCCCACTGCCTATTGTAGTATCTTTGGACAACCGCCAGATGCTTGAAAACGACGATACAGCTATAATCGAAAGCTTTCAATCATTATTGGTCAAAAACAATAGTGTTGATTAATCGCCATGACTCGAAGGGTCGCGGAGATGGGAAACGGAAACGAAGCGGGACGGGGCAATTGCGCTGTCTTCGATATCGGCAAGAGCTTTGCCAAGCTGAGCGTCGTTACGCCCGGCGGCGAGATTCTGGTCGATCGCCGCACGGCCACGCCGACACTGCGCACGCCCCTCTACGACGCTTTCGACACCGATGCCCTGTTCGACTGGCTGCTGACCCAGCTGAAAGCACTGTCCGATTACCGGATCGATCGCATCATGCCGGTGGCGCACGGCGCTGCCTGCGCCATGCTCGACGAAAACGAAGCCCTGGTCATGCCGATCCAGGACTACGAGGCCAGCATTCCCCCGGCTGTGGCGGCAGCTTACGAGCTGGCGCGCCCGGTGTTTTCCGAGACCCTGTCGCCGCGCCTGCCCAAGGGGATGAACCTGGGCGCTCAGCTTTACTGGCATAGCCGCCGCGATCCGGCCCAGTTCGCACGGGTGCGGTGGATCCTGCCTTATGCCCAGTACTGGACCTGGCGTCTCTCCGGCGCGCTGGTCAGCGAGGTCAGCACGCTGGGGTGCCACACCGACCTGTGGTCGCCGGCGACCAACGGCTTTTCGTCACTGGCGCGCAACGAAGGCTGGGCCGAGCGTTTCCCGGCCTTACGCGGCGCATGGGAAACGGCCGGAACCATCCGTCCGCAGATCGCCCGCGCCGCCAACCTGCCTGGCGACACGCGCGTCTGCGTCGGAGTCCACGACAGCAACTCGGCACTCGCGGCACTGCTTTCCGGCTGGCACAATGACGAGCCCCCGGCCATGCTGTCGACCGGCACATGGTTCATCGCCATGGCGCCCGACGGCCGCCTCGACAACCTTCAGGCCGACCGCGACTGCATGGGCGCCGTCGATGTCTTCGGCCGTCCGGTGCCATGCGCCCGCTTCATGGGCGGCCGCGCCTACCAGACCATAACTGGAGGCGCGACCGAAACCGTCGACGCCGCCATGCTGGACGCCATCATGCGCGAACAGGCCGTAGCCTTGCCAAGTTTCCTCGAAGCCGGCGGCCCCTTCCCGCACATGCGCGGCGAAATCCGCGGCCTGCGAGATGACACACCCCAGGCACGCGCGGCGCTCGGCGTCCTTTATCAGGCACTGCTCAGCATCACTTGCCTGGGCATGATCCAGTCGGGCCGCGCCCTGGTCATCGAAGGCATGGCCGCGGGCAATCCGCTGCTGTGCCGACTGATCGCGGCGCTGCACGACGGTCCGGTCGTCTGCACGGCTTCGGTTTCGGCGGTCACACTGGGCGCTTCGGCGCTTGCCTTCCGCGACGAAGTGCCCCTGCCCCGCCTGCGCCTGCGCCAGGTACACCCTTTGCTGGCCGGGGAATTCCGCGCCTATCGCGACCTGTGGCTCCAGGCCTGCGGCACGCCCGTTGCCGCTTGATCCCTTAAGAATATACGGCTATCGACAGCCGATAAATTCCACATTATAAGATTCGATCAAGAGCAATCACATGAGAGCGTTTTCGTGTGATTTGAATGAATACAGGACACTTCATGCATCTTCAGGACCGCTGGAAGCGCATTATCGACGAACTGAGCAGCGAGCGCGTGACCTCGGTGGACGAATTGACGGAACGACTGGGCGTGTCGCCGGCCACCATCCGTCGCGACCTCAACGAACTGCATGAGCTGGGGCATCTGCTGCGCGTGCGTGGCGGGGCCATGCGTTCCGAAGGCAAGCTGTATAGCGGACGCGAGGAAAAGCGCTCCGAAGGCCTGCGCGGCCAGTCGAGCTTCTCCGACAGCGTCATCGCCAATGCCAGCGCCAAGCGCGCCATTGCCAAGACCGCTTTGGACTACATCACGCCGGGCCTGTCGATGATCATCGATGGCGGCACGACGACGTGGATGATGGCGTCGATGATGAACGACGACAGCTATAATGTGCTGACGACGTCAGTGCCGATCCTGCAATGCCTCCTGGAACGGTCGCGCGTGAAGGTGACCCTGCCTGGCGGCGAGCTGTTCCGCGATCAGGGCATTATCCTCAATCCGTACGAAGACGGCATCCTGCAACACTTCGCGGCCGCCCGCATGTTTATCGGCTGCCAGGCCCTGACCAAGAACGGCCTGATGCAGACGGACACCCTGCTGGTCCAGTCCGAGCGCCGGTTGATGGAGCGGGCTTCCGAAGTCGTAGTCCTGGCCGATTCGAGCAAGATCGACGCGCCGGCGTCGCTGTCGGTATGTCCTCTGTCGCAGATCGACGTGGTGATTACCGACGATGGCATTTCGGCAGACGCCGTGCGCTGGCTAAAGGCGCATGATATCGATGTGCGCATCGTGAAGGCAGATCAGGCCGCCGCGGCGTAAGCAAAAATTTGCCCTATCTTTCCTCACACCGTAGGGAGGATAGGACTCTTGCGCCTATCTTATAAGATGCGTCGCCACGGATCGATTGGCGTAAAATCGGTCACGGTTACGCACGCTTTACCGCTGACCTCGGCAACGGCAAGCGCATAGTGAATTTGTGGTCCCATGACCCCGAAGGGTTTGGGGCGTTTCTTGGGAGACGATGACGAGTAATGCGCCGATAGGCTGATCCTACCCTGATTAAAGTCGTGCGCCAGTCTCGCCAACTCGCTGCGTGAAACACGAATGTCGAAGTCCGTGCAATTTCCACTTTCGAGCGTGGCAGCCTTGAAGTGGAAGCGCCATGCTGCTGAGTGGCCAGTCTTCTGCCTTGCTGTGATGCTCATCCAAACACGCACATCACGCGCGGCGAATTTTCCCGCGCTGCGGATAGACCAGGTGAAAATAAGTAGGTCGTCCGTGTCATGGCGGACCGTGAAGCTTTCGGACACTAGCTTCGCACCGCTGCGGTCGATATTGTCCCATAGCACCCACAATACGAACACGCCGTAAGCCAGCGCGAGCAAAATGATCAATGCAACAATGCCGCCCGACCAAGCCAGGATTGGATGAGCTGCTGCCCAAGCGATAACCGCTTCCATCGATGTATTTCCCCCCGAGTCCCACTGGACTGACAGGGCGAACGTAGTTCGGCGTAGCCAAAAATGTAAGCGGTTTTTGCCTGCTCGCCTAAGGAGAGATTGCGCATTGTCTCCCTGCAGCGATAGGAAGAGTAAAAGTGGGATCGCGCCTGCACAAAGGTGACAGTAGGCTCTTCCCTTCTCCCCGTTTTACGGGGAGAAGGTGGCCCAACGGGCCGGATGAGGGGCAGAAATTATTCTGCGCGCGAACCTTTGTCCGCATGCCCCTCACCCTAGCCCTCTCCCCGTAAACGGGGAGAGGGGACTAAGCTACGCCATATAAAACACTGGCTTCAGCGGCGTGGCGACCGGCGAATTGTCTGGATTGGTGTCCATGATATCGGCCATATAGGCCCACCACTTCTTCATCAGCGGCGTGTTCGGCAGGTCGTCCATCGTATGGTTATCCGTGCGCTTCAGGACGCCGAACAGAACCAGCGACTTTTCATCGAGGAAGATCGAATAGTCCGACACGCCGGCTTCATGCAGCAGGTCAGCCAGTTCCGGCCAGATCTCGTCGTGACGGCGCTGATACTCGGCTTCAAAACCGGGCTTGAGCTGCATGGTGAAGGCATGGGTTTGCATGGCTGATCTCTATTCCGGAAGTTTGATCGTGAAGGTTTTCGGGTCCTGTGGCTTATCGGGCGAACAGGCCGGCATATCCGCCGCCGCACCAACCTTCAGGTCATGGAACGCCGTCAGGTCGTGGGCGACGTAACAGGCGATCGTATAGGCGCCGTAGGCATTGTGGTGCGTCTTGTCCTCGCCACCCTTGGCGAAGGCGAGCGGCGACACGTCCGGCCCCAGGACCTCGTACATGCGCGTCGTCTTTTCCGTCAGGTCGATCAGCGGCACATTGAGCTGCTTTGCGACATTGCGCACGGCGGCATCATATCCGGCATGGGTGTTTTCGATCCTGCCGTCCTTGAAGCTGCGCCGCGCCACCGGCGTCACCAGCACCGGCTGGCCGCCACGCTGGCGGACATCGGCGACGAAGGCCGACAGCCACGCCGGATAGGCGCCATCAGCGGCGGCATAGGTTCGAGGCCACTGCTTCTTTTCATCGTTGTGGCCGATCTGAATCAACACGACATCGCCCGACCGCAGTTCGCTCAATAGCTTGTCCCAGCGCAGCGAAGTGACGAACGACTTCATCGTCTCACCGCTGCGGGCGTGGTTGGCGACCGATAGCTTCGCATCGAGGAAGCGCGGCAGCATCTGGCCCCAGGAGGCGTAGTCGGCGCCGTTCTGGTCGGCGACCGTGCTGTCGCCGGCGATCAGGACGCGGCGGGCTGTGGCGGGCGCGATTTCAAATCCGGTCAGTTCCCCACCCGTTACGCGCATGGTCAACTGGTCGTCCCAGTTGAAATCCTTGTCTTCCGTCCCGCGCAAACCGACCTTCGGGCCCTTGGTCGCATCCTGTTCGGCTTGAGCCAGGTAGGGATTGCGAACATTGACGATGACCTTGATGTTCTTTGTCTCACCGGCCTTGAGCGCGACAGGAGCCGTCATCAGCCGCCGGTCCTCGGCCCAGATGGAAGCGGACGCGCCCGTGCCGCGAAGCGCTATCGTAACCTCATAATCTCCCGGGGCAGCGGGCTTTGACGTCGCCGCTACCGCCGGTTTTGTGACGCTGGTGATGGCTGGGTCGTTAAGGGTTTGCGCCGAAGCACCCGTTGCCGTCATCATGAGTACCGCCATTGCGGCCATACATTTTTGATCGAACATGATCGATTCGAGGCCCTTTATATGCGCAAACCGCGATATTTGTGATTGATGTTGATATTTTTCATTGATATCCCACACTGTCAATGTCAAATTCAATTAACGAAATCAGGTGAGGCAGGGATGCGAATGAAACGTCAAGGCTATGCGCGCGTGAGCCTGATGGTCCTGGCGGCAGTCCTGTGCCTGACGGCGACGCCTGCCAGTACCCAAAGCCCGCAAGACGGCACGCCCCAAAACGGGACCCAAAGCGGCGACGCCTTCATGGACACGCTGGGCCTGACCAATCAGCAGAAGGCCGGCGCCGCAGTGCCAGGCGGCCGCATTCCCGTTGTCTCGAAAAAGGGTGAAACGACCTGGCTGATGTCGGCCTTCAATGCCACGTCGCAGAATTCGCTCAGCCTGTTCACCTCCAACGATGGCGCGACCTTCACGACTTTGGCGGTCGAAACCTACAAGCCGGCCAAAGGCCTGCTG
The DNA here is from genome assembly GCA_946480525.1 of uncultured Asticcacaulis sp. The sequence continues at coordinate 7,825 of CAMLLA010000150.1, forward strand.
CGTGATCCCTCGATCCTGCGCGCCGACGACGGCTATTATTATATAGTCTATACGACCGGCTGGGACGGCCAGACCTTTGGTATCGCGCGCAGTAAAGACCTGCGCGTCTGGGAACACCTCAAAGACGTTACCATCGACCTGCCCGGCCTGACCAATGTCTGGGCGCCGGAATGGTTCCGCGACACGGATGGCAAGGTCCACATCGTTGTCTCGCTGTCGAAAGGCGGCACCAAGGGGCCGTTCGCGCCGCACGTCCTGACGGCGACCGACGCCAGCCTGACGAATTTCACGGCCGCGCAGCCAATGCAGGGGCTGGAAAACAACCACATCGATACGTTTGTAATCAAGGATGGCGACAAGTACGTCGCCATCACCAAGAACGAGACCGACAAGACGCTTGAGCTGGCGACCGCCACGTCGCTTGCCGGTCCGTGGACGATTGAGAAGACCGGCAACTGGGCCGGCTGGGGTGACTGGATCGAAGGCCCGGCGCTGGCGCCGATCAAGAAAGACGGCAAGGACGGCTGGCGGATCTATTTCGATGAGTACCGCTCGAAGGACTACTGGTATTCCGACAGCTTCGACGGCCTGAAGACCTGGACGCCGAAACAGAAGCTGGGCGGCGTGTCCGGCGCCGTGCGCCACTTCACCGCCATCACCGAGCCGACCAAGCGCATCGATGAGATCGTCGCGCCCAAGCCCGGCAAAAAGATTACCTGGGACAAGTATTCGCTGAAGGTCGATGGCGAACGCATCATCGTCTGGTCGGGCGAAATCCATCCCTTCCGCCTGCCCTCGCCGTCGCTGTGGCGCGACCTGCTGCAAAAGCTGAAGGCGACCGGCTATAACGGCGTCGGCCTCTATTTCGACTGGGGCTATCACACCGGCGAAAAGGGTTCCTACGACTTCACCGGCATCCGCGACATGGAACGCGTGATAAAGATGGCCGAGGAAGAAGGCCTCTATATCATCATCCGCTCCGGCCCTTACGTGAATGCCGAGCTGACGCGCGGCGGCTTTCCCGGCTGGCTGAACCGTCAGCCGGAGCTGGCGCGAACCGACCACCCCGACTACATCGCCGCCGTCGACGAGTGGCAGACCCAGATCAACGCCATCGTCGCCCGCCACCAGCTGACCGAAGGCAATGGCAATGTCATCGCCTTCCAACTGGAGAACGAGCTGGGCGACACATCCGACGCCCGCAAGCGCTACATGCAGTACCTGGCGGACAAGGCGCGCGCCGACGGCATCACC
>CAMLLA010000151.1 GCA_946480525.1 uncultured Asticcacaulis sp.
GACTCCGTAGCCTTTCTTCTTTCCAAACTTGCCGTCGTTGTTTTGATCGCTCGAACCTCGCAGGTCACTTCGCAAATTTCCTTTGCCATGCGCAGCCTTTGTAGTAACAGACGATGAGCTGGCGCCACGATTCAGGCCCGCAGGAGATCATGATGTTCGCGCGTATTTTCAAACCCGCCAAGACCGCCATGCAATCAGGCCGCGCCAAGACCAACGACTGGGTGCTGGAATTCGAACCGCGGTCGGCGCGCACGCCGGACCCTCTGATGGGCTGGTCGTCGTCGGCGGACATGAAGGCGCAGATTCGTCTGACGTTTGAAACCAAGGATCAGGCCATGGCCTATGCCGAACATAACGGCATCCCGTTCCGCCTGATCGAGCCTGAGACGCCGCCGAAGATCATCAAGGCCTATGCCGACAACTTCGCTTACGGCCGCAGACAGTCCTGGACGCACTAGAATCGCTTTTGATTCTCTAGGCTCCGTAGCTCAACTGGATAGAGCATCCGCCTTCTAAGCGGACGGTTACAGGTTCGAGCCCTGTCGGAGTCGCCAGGCTTCTTTTCGAGTGTTTATGTCACCACAGGCGTGTCGAGCGTCTCCTGGCCCCATTCGGCCCAAGATCCATCATAAAGCCGCGACGAAGCGTGCCCTATTTCAGCCAGGGCCAGCATGATGATCGCGGCCGTGACGCCTGAACCACAACTCGTCACAACGGTATGGCCGTCGGTAATACCGAGATTGCAGAAGATCGCCTCGAGTTCTTCGCGTGGTTTGAGCGCCCCATCGCGGATCAGCTCGGAAAAGGGCAGGCTGCGTGCGCCCGGCATATGACCCGACCGCAGACCGGCACGCGGCTCCGGCGCGGTACCGTCAAAGCGCGCTTTCGACCGCGCATCCAGCACGACCGGACCGCCGTCGACCTCAAGAGCCAGTTGCAATTCATTGAGCGAGATCATGATTTCCGGCCGTGACTGAGGCACATAGGTCGTGGCAACCTGCGTTGGAACTTCAGCCGTCACAGGCAGGTGCAAAACCTGCCACGCCGGCAGGCCGCCGCGCAGGATGTGAACCTTGTCATGGCCCATCAGCTTGAATGTCCACCACACGCGGGCCGCCGAGAATAGCCCCTGCCGGTCATAGACAACAACATGATCCTCCGCCGAAATGCCCATCGCACCGACCGCCGCCGCGAAGGCTTCGGGCGACGGCGCGGTGTGGGGCAGTCCGGTCGAGTGATCGCTGACCGCTTCGATATCGAAGAAGACCGCTCCGGGAATATGATCCTTCAGATAGAGGGCGTGCATGTCGGTGCCGTCGAGTGCCCAACTGCCGTCGACGACCTTGACCGCGCCGTGGTCGATCAGTTTGCTCAACGCCTGCGGTTCAATCTGATTGGTCATGGTCGGTCCTTTGCGTGCCGCGGATGCGGCCATAGGTGTCGAGCGCGCGTTGCCGGGCGAAGTCGTGCGCGATAATCGGCTCATGCGCACGCCCCTTATAGCGCGAACAATAGATTCCGGCAGGGTCGAATTTTTCCGCCTGGGCGATAGGATTGAAGACACGATAAAAGGGTGAGGCATCGGCGCCGCTGCCGGCTACCCACTGCCAGTTGCCTGGATTATTGGCCGGGTCGGCATCGACCAGGCAGTCCCAGAACCATTGCTCACCACGCCGCCAGTCGATCAAAAGGTGCTTGATCAGGAAAGAAGCCGTCACCATCCGCACGCGATTGTGCATATAGCCGGTCTGCCACAGCTCACGCATGCCGGCATCGACCATCGGATAGCCGGTCTCACCGCGGCACCAGGCCTTGAAGCCCTTGTCATCGTCCTGCCATTCGAAGGCGTCGAACTGCCTACGCATGTTCTCGCTATGCATCTTAGGATTCTGGTCGAGCAGTTGATAACAGAAATCGCGCCACGCCAGTTCGGCGCGGAACTTGTCGGCCCCGCCGCGCAGACCACGTCTGTGCGTCACCGCCTGATAGGTCTCGAACAGGATGCGTTGCGGGCTGATCTCGCCGAAGCGCAGGTGCGGCGACAGGTGCGAGGTGGCGTCCTTCGCCGGCCGGTCGCGGTCGTCCTCGTAGGTCGCCAGGCCTTCATCGATGAACCGCGACAGGGCGTCGTACGCGCCATCTTCTCCAGGTGTGAAGCGATCAAAACCGCTCGCCCAGTCATGGCCCGACTTCGAGCGCGTATCATCGAGTTTCAGCGAATCGAGACTGACGCCGCGCGGCCAGTGCTCAGGCGCGGGCCATTTCCGCTGCGTGGCGGTGTCCGGTTCGTGCGGCTCGCAGAAACCACCGTCGACGAGTGCGCGATAATAAGGCTTGAAAACCTTCAAAGGCATGCCAGACTTGGTGGTGACTGCCCCGGGAGGCGCCAGAAGCGTCGCGTTGTGGCGCTCGTAATCAACATATCGGTCTGATAAAGCCGTTTGCAGTTTATCGTCAAAATCCTGCGTCACTGGTTCAAAAATATGAGAACAAATAACTGTTTTTGCTTTCATTTCTTTTATGATGTCGGGCAGTTCTGACATCGCGTTACCCGACAAAATAATCAATCTTGAAGAATGGCGCTCCAGATCTTCACCCAGTACTTTAAGAGAGCGGTGCAACCACCATTTCGATGCAGCACCTAAAGGCCTGGTATATATGGATTCATCATGGATATAGATCGGTACAATAGGCCGGCCGGAATTCAGAGCTGACAACACTCCGGGGTGGTCTTTCAGGCGCAGATCGCGGCGGAACCATAATATAACGGGCCTTTCAGAATCAACATATGCTTGGGTCATGAATAAGGAACTCAAAGGGCTGAATAACAAGGATATCCGTGACGGCAGCACGGTTCCGGCTCAAGCCACAATACGAAAATTTGTTGCGTTTGGACCTTGTCTGACCTGACAGGGTTGGGCACAAGACAGCATGACCACACCCGTGCCGTTGACCTGCACCATCATCGCCAAGAACGAAGCCGACCGCATCGGCGAGTGCATCCGGCTGGTTGTCGACTGGGTCGATGAGGTGGTCGTCATCGACAGCGGATCGACCGACGATACGGTCAAGATTGCCGAATATCTGGGCGCCCGCGTCATCCATCACGACTGGCCGGGCTACGGTCCGCAGAAGCGCCATGCGGAAGACATGGCGCGCAATGACTGGATACTGAACCTCGACGCCGACGAGTATGTGACTCCCGAACTGCGCGAAGAGATTGTCGCCCTGATGAAGGCGGCACCGGCGCGCAATGCCTATCGCATGCGCATTCGCAACGTCTATCCGGGGCAATCGAAGCCGCGCCTGTGGGCCGACTTCCACAACTATGTCCGCCTTTACGACCGCCGCGTCGTGCGCTTTCGCGAAAGTGCCGTTCACGACACGGTCGATACGCGCGACGAAAAGGTCGGCCAGTTGGAAGGCAGCGTCGCGCATTTTTCAGCGCGCTCGTTCGAACATATACGGGAGAAGCTTGCCTCCTATGCCGACCTGCAAACCAAGGTGATGAAAAAGCCCGCCTGGCAGTTGTGGGCACGCGTGCCGTTCGAATATCCGATGGTCTTCCTGCGCTACTACTTTGCCCGCCGCCACTTTACCGGCGGCCTGGAAGGACTTTACAGCGCCCATCTGAACGCCGAAGCGCGCTTCAACCGCCTGTTCAAGTTCCTGGCGGCCCAAAAGCGGGGGCAGGGCTGATGGCCGAGAAATCCCGCTTCTGGCAGGACGTGGCCTGGCGCTTTGAAGCGCTGTTCTACGACCTCTATGTTGGCTTCATCCGCGTGCTGCCGGTCGATACGGCATCCGACCTGGGCGGCTGGCTGTTCAAGGTGCTGGGCCCGCTGACGCCGATGCAGAAGACGGTCGAGCGCAACCTTCAACTCGCCTTTCCCGACATGGCCGCTGACGCGCGTAAGCGTCTGATCACGAAGCAGTGGGAGTTGACCGGCAGGACCATGGCCGGCGAATTTCCGGTGATGGACCGCATCGTCAAGGATCCGAGCCGCGTCGAAGTGGATGGCATTGAGAAGCTGCGTGCCATCGCCACCAGCGGCAAGCCGGTCATTTTTATATCGGGCCACATCTCCAACTGGGAAGTGATGAACGCAGCCATCCTGTCGGCCGGCGTCGACTACATGATCACCTACCGCGCCGCCAATAATCCGTATGTCGATGAGCGGTTCAAGGCCGGCCGCGAAGCCTATGGCGTGTCAATGTTCGCCCCCAAGGGCAGCGATGGCGCCAAGGAGCTTTTGATCGCGCTCAACGAAGGCAAGTCGGTTGGGCTGATGAACGACCAGAAGTTTAACCGCGGCGTGCCGACCCCGTTCTTCGGTCACATCGCCGACACGGCGCCGGGGCCGACGCGGCTGGCCCAACGCTTTGGCACGGTGCTTCAGCCGCTGACCATCCGCCGCCTGCACAAGGCGCGCTTCAAGGTCACCGTCCACAACCCGATCGAAGTCGACAATACCGGCCACAAGGCGCAGGACATCGAAACGACGGTGGCCAGGATCACGCTGTTTATCGAACAGGCCGTGCGCGACAATCCGGAAGAATATTTCTGGGTGCACAAGCGCTGGCCAAACGCGCTGTACAAAGATCAAAACTAGAGAAGCCGGAAATCCCCCTTCCGTCATTTGCTCCGCAAATGCCACCTTCCCCGTAAACGGGGAAGGAATTAGCTGATATTGTTACCTTTCCTTCCCCGTTTACGGGGAAGGTGGCAGCGAGCGTGAGCGAAGCTGACGGAAGGGGGAATTCGGGTCAAACGAACCCTAATCCTGCTTGTCGGGCACGTCCGGCCGCCAGTCGAAGAGCTGCTTCAGCACCTCAACGGCTTTTCGGCGCGGTTCCGGCACGGCATCGCCCTGTTGCAGAATGTACATGGCGTCACGCGCCGCCATGGCGATCAGGTCGGAATGCGCCACCGGATCGACAAAGCGATAAGCGGGAAAGCCCGACTGCCGCGCGCCCAGGATGTCGCCTTCGCCGCGCAGCTTCCAGTCCATCTCGGCGATGCGGAAACCGTCCTCGGTGTCACGCAGCAGTTCCAGCCTTGCCTTGGCTGTGTTTCCAAGCGGTGTGTCGTAGAGCAGGATGCAGGCGCTCTTTTCGCGGCCACGCCCGACCCGGCCGCGCAACTGGTGCAGTTGCGCCAAGCCGAAGCGCTCCGCCTGTTCGATGATGATGATCGAGGCATTGGGTACATCGATGCCGACTTCGACGACCGTCGTTGCGCACAGGATGCGGATCTCGCCCTTGGCAAACCGGCTGACGACCGCGTCCTTGTCTTCGGAGGGCATGCGGCCGTGAACCAGACCGATCTCTATCCCCAGCGCCTCCTGCAATTCGCGATGGCGCGCTTCGACGGCGATCAGGTCCGAGGCCTCGGTCTCTTCGACCAACGGACAGATCCAATAGGCCTGGCTGCCGGCCGCCAGCGCCGTCCGTAGCCGCGCAATGACATCGGGCAAGCGTTGTCGTGGCAATACCGCCGTCTGGATCGGCTGTCGGCCGGCGGGCTTTTCATCGAGGATGCTGAGATCGGCCTCGCCGTATTGGGTGAGGGCCAGCGTGCGAGGAATAGGCGTCGCCGACATCGACAGGTAATGAACGGCATCGCCCTTGGAAAACAGCTTCTGGCGCTGCCCGACGCCGAAGCGGTGCTGTTCGTCGATGACGGCCAGCTGCAGGGCGTTAAAGTTGACACCTTCCTGAAAAACTGCGTGGGTACCGAAGACAACCGCCGCTTCGCCCGATTCGACTACGGCGCGCTTGGCGGCGCGATCTTTCGGCCGGTCGCGGCCGGTCATGATCACTGAGGAAATACCGAGACCACCCAGAATTTCCTTGGATTTCTCAAAGTGCTGGCGCGCCAGTATCTCGGTCGGCGCCATCATCACGCTTTGCAGGCCGGCTTCGGCCATGTCGATCATCGCCATAAGCGCCACAAGCGTCTTGCCCGCGCCGACATCGCCCTGAATCAGGCGGTTCATGCGGTGTCCAGAGCGCAAATCAGAACGAATATCCTCGATCGCGCGTTCCTGGGCGCCCGTCAGGGCAAAGGGCAGGGTCTTCAAAGCGCGATCCGCCCAGTCGCGCATCTCGACAACGCGGGCCGGTTGGGCCTGTCGATAGGACTTGCGCGCCTTCAGTGCCAACTGGTGTGCCAACGCTTCATCGTAGGCCAGACGTTGCCGGGGCAGGGCGTCGGGCGACAAATCCAGTTCGCTTTGCGGAGTATGACTTGCCTCCAAGGCCTCATGAAATGTCGGCCACAAATGCTTGTTTCTTAAATTTATATCGATCCATTCCGGAAGTTCTGGAACGGTGGTCATCGCCGCCTGGATCAGCTTGCGCACCGTGCGCGAAGATATTTCCAGGGTCGCCGGATAGACGGGCTCACACAGCGGGATTTCGTCCTTGCGCGCCTCATCGACGATATAGTCCGGATGCGCCATTTGCAGATTGCCGCCGAACGCCTCGACCTTGCCTGATACAAAGCGGCGCTCACCCACCGGATGTTGCTTTTCGAACCCGCGAATGGAGTGAAAGTAGACCAGGGTCAGGCGTCCGAAATCGTCAAAAGTGTCGATGCGCTGCGGCCCCTTGGGCGCGCTGCGAAACCCGGCCATGGTGACTTCGATCGTCTGGACCTCGCCGACACGTGCCGTCGCGGTCGTGGTCAATGGCCGTCGGATCACGCCCGATGGTAGCAAAAACACCAGATCGCGCACATGTTCGCCGGCGTGCTGCGCCAGGATCGGCGCAATCTTCGGACCGACACCTTTGACCGTGCCGACACCAGCAAAATAGGGGAATAAAATTTCCGGACGCATGGGCTTATCAAGCACCAAAAATGGTTTATGAGAAGCCCGGTCGGCATTGTTTCCGATATAGTTTGAGGACAATTCCATGGATGAGACCGAGGCACGCGAAGCGAGACGCCGCAAGCTATCCTTCCGCGCATGGCGCCGCGGCTTCAAGGAGGCCGACATCATCCTGGGCAATTTCGCTGATGAAGCCCTGCCCAACATGTCAGACGCCGATATGGATGTGTTCGAAGTCCTCTTGGAAGTGCCCGATCAGGACCTATATGGCTGGATAATCGAACGCGATCCGACGCCCGCCGAGTACCAGTCGGAAATCATGAACCGGCTCAACGTCTTCTATAAGACAGCTTACAAACACGTACTGTAACTCCCGCATGACGGTCTTCTCCCACATCTCCGATTCCGATGCAGCCTTGACGCTCTCGGGCGTGCCCGAAGGCTTCGATGCCCTGGTCACCGCCGACCTTGCGCGCCGCGAAGCCGTCAGTGTCTTCGTCGCGCGCGATTTCGGCCGCATGACCGCGGTCACAGAGGCCTTGCGCTTCTTTGCGCCTGAGCTGGAAATCCTGCCGTTCCCGGCGTGGGACTGCCTGCCTTACGACCGCATGAGCCCGACGCCGGGCATTGTCGCGCAGCGCATGTACGCCTTGGCGAAGCTGGCCGGCTACAAGACAAAGAAGCCGGAAAAACCCGTTCTCGTGCTCACCACCGCTGCGGCGATGGTTCAGAAGATTCCGCCACAAGCCGTTGTGCGTGAAGGCTATTTATCGCTCAAGCCCGGCCAGACGCAGGATATCGCCAAGCTGGAAACCTACTTCCAGGGTCAGGGTTATACGCGTGTCTCAACCGTATCGGAACGCGGCGAATTCGCCGTGCGCGGCGGCCTGCTCGACGTCTTTTCGCCGTCGTCGGACGAGCCGGTACGCCTCGACTTCTTCGGCGACAGCCTCGAATCGATTCGCAGCTTCGATCCGGAAACCCAGCGCTCGCTGAAACAGATCCCGACGCTCGACTTCACCGCCGTCTCGGAAATCCGCGTCGACGAAGCCGGCATATCGCGCTTCCGTCAGCAGTATCTGGAGACCTTCGGCGCGCCCGGCGACGATCCGCTCTACGCCGCGCTGTCGGCCGGCATCCGCCGCCAGGGCATCGAACATCTGCTGCCGCTGTTCTTCGACCACCTCGACAGCGTCTTCGATTACCTGCCCGAACGCAGCCTGATCATGCTCGACGCCCTGGCCGACAATGCAGTGGCCGAACGCGAAGCCACGATCAACGACGCCTACGAACTGCGTGCCGAAGCCGCCAAGGAAAAGGGGAATGGCGGCTATCGTGCCCTGCCGCCCAAACGCCTCTATCTCGACGAAAAGGCCTGGAAGCTGGCCTTAGGCGATCACCGCACCCGCCGTTTCGAGCCGTTCGAAACCGAAGGCAAGACGGTTGTCGATCTCGGCGGCCGGCCGGGACGCAACTTCTCGCAGGAACGCCTGCTCGATTCGACCAATCTGTTCACTGCGGTCACGGACCACGCCAAGGCCTTGTCCAAGCAAGGAAAGCGCGTCCTGTTCGCCTCATGGAGCGACGGCTCGTCCGAGCGCCTGGGCCAGATGCTCGACGACCACGGCATGGGCAAGCTGCGCCTGGCGACGTCGTGGGAGGACGCCCAGAGCTTCGGCGTCGGCGGCACCAAGGCCAAGCCGGTGCAACGCGCCGTCCTGCCGCTCGATCATGGCTTCGAGACCGAATCCATGGCGGTCATTTCCGAGACCGACATCCTCGGCGACAGGTTAGCCCGTCCGCGTAAACGCCGGCGTGCACAGAACTTTCTGGCCGAAGCGTCAGCGCTCACGCCCGGCGACCTGGTCGTCCATATCGAACACGGCATCGGCCGCTATGACGGGTTGACCCAGATCCCGGTGCAGAAGGCGCCGCACGATTGCGTCGCGCTCGAATATGCGGGCGGCGACAAGCTCTACGTCCCGGTCGAGAATATCGAGCTTCTGACGCGCTACGGAAGCGAGAGCGAGGGCGTCGCGCTCGACCGCCTCGGCGGCGAAGGCTGGCAGCGGCGCAAGTCGCGAATGAAGGAGCGAATCCGAGAGATCGCCGGCGAGCTCATCAAGACGGCGGCGATCCGCGCTACCCGCCCCGGCGTCGTCGCGGAGCCCGACAGCGCCTTTCCACAATTCGTCGATCGCTTCCCGTACGAGGAAACGGACGACCAGGAC
>CAMLLA010000152.1 GCA_946480525.1 uncultured Asticcacaulis sp.
GCAGGTCCATGGTCAGGACGCGGTGCGCGCCGGCGCGGGTGATCAGGTTGGCGACGAGCTTGGCCGAAATCGGTGTCCGGCCGCCCGTCTTGCGATCCTGGCGGGCATAACCGAAATAGGGGATGACGGCCGTGATCCGCTTGGCCGAGGCGCGGGTCAGCGCGTCGATGCAGATCAGCAGTTCCATCAGGTTGTCATTGGCCGGGAAGCTGGTCGACTGGATGACGAAGACGTCTTCGCCGCGCACGTTTTCATCGATGGTCACGAAGATTTCGTTGTCGAGGAAACGTTGCACGCGCGCCTTGGTCAGCGGCATGTCGAGATAATCGCCTATGGCCTGACCGAGTGTGCGGTTGGAATTGGCGGCGAGCAGCTTCATTTTACTAAATCCCTAGAGCTTCCAAACCGACAGGTTTGGCAAGGGCGACGCCCGCCCGAGCTTATGCGAGGAGCCCACGCGGCTCCTGAGCGCATAAAGCCGGGCTTTTAGCAGGCGAAGCTACAGGTTCAAGGTTAAATTGTCATACGACTGAGAAAATCATGCCCTGAGCATGATGCAGGAAATCAGCCGCCCATAATCTGGTTCACCGGTCAGGAAAGCTCTGCGGTTGGAAAAGAAGAGCGACGCGTCGGCATGGGTGTCGTGGCCGGTCGTGGCGGCCAGAAGAACCCCGGCGCGCCTGACCCGCATCAGGCAGTAGCCGGGCAGGTCGAACATGCGCTTGTCGGCTGAGGCGCCCGCAATGAAAAAGGCCGGGCTGTCGGGGTCGGCGTTCGCGAAGGTTTCGGCATAGTCGGCGCCGACTTCATAGGAGGCCTGGGCGATGCAGGGACCTATGACGCAGCGGATTTCGTTGAGCTTCGCGCCCTTGGCCCGCATCAGGTCGAGTGTCGCTTCGATCATGCCGTGAAGCGCGCCTTTCCAGCCGGCATGACACGATCCGACGACGCGATTGACCGGATCGGCGAACAAGAGCGGTGCGCAGTCGGCGGACAGGGCCGACAGAATCAGGCCGGGCGTGGTGGTGACCAGGCCGTCTGCTTCCGGACGCTCCTCGGTCCAGGGGCCTGAGACGTCGCGGGCGATATTGGAATGGACCTGATAGAGACTGAGCAGGTGATCGGACGGACGGTCGAAGCTTGCCGCGACACGCCTGCGGTTTTCATCGACCGCTGCCGCGTCGTCCTTTGAGCCGAGGCCGATGTTCAGGCTGTCGTAGATGCCGGTCGAGACGCCGCCGCGGCGGGTGAAAAAGCCATGTTGGATGCCCGACAGATCGAGCAGCGGATGGAGAATGCGCGGGGGCAGAGTCATGTTGGCACCTGTCAAAGGCCCCCTCCCCAACGCGCGGTGGGGAGGGGGACCGCATGAAGCGAAGCTGAGATGCGGTGGTGGGGCCTTTTACGAGTCTGCGTCTGACGCTTCAAGCCCGATCAACGGAATTGACGGCGGATAGGCGACGGCGAGAACCTTGAACAGTTCGCCCATCTGATCGGGCGCGATCAGACGGTCGTATTGGCGCTGGAGTTTGTTGGCCTGCGTCGGGTTGGAGGCTTTAAGCGCTTCCAGCCGCGCGGCGATGCCCATGGCTTGAAGGAAGGCCGCCTGGGTTGCGATGCGCGATGTCGCGACGCCAGTGGGTGCCGCGGTTGCCGCTACGGTGGGAAAGTCCGCCCAGACGGTCAGATCGTGTTCGCCGGGGGCTTCGAGCGGATCGTGTTTCTGGTGACGGTAGAGGGCCTGCAGTGTGTCGCCGGGTTCCGGGCGTGCCGGGCCATAGTCGACCAGCAGGGCGCCGCCACTCGTCCCCTTCAGCTTGTCGCACAGGCTGCGGGTAAAGCGGACCTGTTCCGGGCTGTACTCAAAAAGATCGCCATCACTATAATTGTCAATTTTCGGAAGTTGAGACATCTCCGACGCCAGGCCGAACACAAGCTTGCCGTCGCGTACGCCGACCAGTCGTTCGTGCCAGTTGCCGTCAACGCGGACATACTGACGTGCGGGCAGGCAATCGAGGACCTCGTTGGCGACGATGATCAGAGGCAGGTCGTCTGGCAGGGCTTCGGCGTTCGGCAGGAAATCAGCGCCTGGAATGACTGCGGCCTGACGGTCGCGCAGGATGGGTGAGGGGTCGATCATCGTCACCTGGGCAGCGTCTCTAAGCCCGGGTACGCGCGTGGCGACGCGCAGGATGTCGCTCATCAGCGTGCCGTCGCCGCCGCCGATTTCAACCAGCCGGAAGGACCTCGGTGAGCCCATCGCTGTCCAGGTCTCGGCGACCCAAACGCCGATCATTTCGCCGAACATCTGCGACACCATGGGCGCGGTGATGAAATCACCGTCCGCGCCGAGCGCAGGCCGCTTCATGTAATACCCGTCGATGGGATCAAGCAGGCAGCGCGCCATGTAATCAGCGACGCTGATCGGACCTTCCAGCGTGATCTCTTCGACCAGCCTTTGCTTCAGAGACAAGGTCAGGCCGCCGTACCGTTATCGGCTGGCGGAGCGTCTTCGTCCGTCACGGCAACGACAGGCTCCGGCTCCGGCGTCGGCGTCGTGTGCGCCCGCCAGACCAGCCAGGCGCCTGCCGCGACCATGGGCAGGGAGAGGAGCGTACCCATGGTGATGACTTCCTTGAAGAAAGGCAGCATCTGGGCGTCCGGATTGCGCACGCTTTCGAGCAGGATGCGGATGATGCCGTAGCCCGCGATAAAAACGCCCATGACCATGCCGGGCTTGTGCAGCTTCTTCAGACGGAAGGCCAGGAACCAGGCAAGCGCAAACAGCAGCAGGCCTTCACCGAAGGCTTCGTAGAGCTGGCTGGGGTGGCGGGGAACGTCGCCGGCCGGGCAATAGCCGAATTGTTTGGTGATGTACTTGTTGCAGAATACCATGCCCCATGGCGCGTCGGTCGTCCGGCCCCAGAGCTCTCCGTTGATGAAGTTGGCTATGCGGCCGAGCAGCAGGCCGATCGGCGCCGCCATGGCCATCAGGTCGCCGAGATTAAGCATCCGTGGCAGGGTGAAACCATTGGCACGGCTCCACAGTATGGTCGCGATGACCACGCCGGCAAAACCGCCATGGAACGACATGCCGCCGTTCCAGATTTGCAGGACCTCTAACGGCTTCGTCCAGATCAGAGAGGCGTCATAGGCCAGGACGTAGCCGATCCGTCCGCCGAGGATCACGCCGCCCGTCAGCCACAGGATCAGATCGTCGAGCTGGTCGGGTGTAACGGGCGCCTTGCCATTCGGCCACAGCTCGGCCTTGCGCAGAAGCTTGCCGGCATAGAGCCAGCCGAGCACGATGCCGGCGACGTAGGCGAGCGCGTACCAGCGTATGGCAAGGGGTCCGAGGTGGACAATAACCGGATCAATGTCCGGCAAGCGCAGTGTCATGATGCCCCGGTCTCCACGTTTAGGCTGTGGCGTTTTTATCAACTTCATTTGTCGGCGTCGCGACAAATTCGCGCTGACGCCGGCAAGAATCATGAAAAACTTTGTTGCACACGCGATATGGCCTATAAGACATTATATTGAAAGCGTGTGACGAAAAGCGTCCGGTGGGAGATTGCCATGCAAAGCCAGCATCCGTTCTTTGATGAGATGGCGAAACTGACGACTTCGGCGATGGGCCTGGCCCAGGCCGCCGGCGACGAAGCCAAGGCGGCGTTTCGCGCCCAGGCCGATCGTTTCGTGGCGGACATGGATCTGGTGCGCCGTGACGAACTGGATGCGCTGAAGGCCGAAATGACTGCGCTGCGCGAGGAAATCGCCGCGCTTAAAGGGACAAAGACGGCGAAGGCCAAAGCTGCCTCCGATCCGTCCATCTAAGACAGAGACAAAAATGAACACCCCCCAGGCCTATGACAGCGATGCCGCCTTCGACCCGCTCGACATGGTGGAATCCATCCTCGCCGAGGAAGGCCTAGAGTTTGAACGCACGCCGGAAGGCGATCTCGGGTTCGCCCTGAGCGGCGACTGGCGCACCTATGAGATGTGGTTTTCATGGCGTCCGGAAGGCGAGTGCCTGCAACTGTGCTGCTCGCTCGACGTCGAAACCGGCGCAGGCCGGGCGCTGACGCCTGACCGCCTGCCGGGCCTTTACGAACTGCTGGCGCTGGTCAACCAACACGTATGGTTCGGTCATTTCGAAGTGTTCCGCGATACCGAGGCGGAAACGACCGCCGGAGCGGAAAAGATCGGCATGGGCGCCTACGACATCGTCTTCCGTCACACGGTCGCGCTCAATCCGATCGAGCGCGCCTCGGTCACCTCTAGCGCGCACATGATCAACAGTGCCGCCGAAGCGGTCGACCGTTTCTATCCGGCCTTCGATTTCTGGTTCAAGGGGGTCGAAACGGCTCGCGACGCATTTGCTGCGTGCCTGTTCGAAACGCGGGGCGAAGCCTGAGCATGTTGCCAAAACCTATTCTGCTTATTGGCGCCGGGGCGCTGGGATCTTCCATGCTCAAGGGCATGCGGATCGGTGGTCACGCAAAGCCGTCTGACCTGATGATTCTGGACCTGAAGCCGGGTGACGAGGCGCAAGGGTGGGCGGCGGACGGCGCATTGCTGAACCCGCAGCCGGATCAATGGAAGGCGGCTGGCACTGTCATCCTGGCGGTCAAGCCCCAGGGCTGGCATGCGGTGGCGCAAATCTTGCGCGGAAATCTGAACCCCGATGCGGTGCTGGTGTCGGTCATGGCCGGCGTACAGATTTCATCGCTTCAGCAAGCTTTTGAAGGGCATGCGCTCGCGCGCGTCATGCCGACCACCGGCGTTGCGACCGGCAAGGGCGTGGCGAGTATTTATGCCGATGGACCCAAGGCCCTTGAGGCGGCGTGCGGTCTTTTCGAGCCGATGGCGTCGACGGTTGTGCTCAAGGAAGAAGGCCTGATGGATTCCGCTACGGCGGTTTCCGGTTCGGGGCCCGCCTATGTTTATGCTTTTGTCCGGGCGCTGGAAAAGGCCGGCCGGGCGACCGGTCTGTCCTATGGCCACGCACGTGACCTGGCGCGCGGGACGTTGATCTCCGCAGCGCGTCTTCTGGACACGACCGGCGAAGAACCAGACGACCTTATTCGCAAGGTCGCCTCTCCCGGTGGTACGACCGAAGCAGCGTTGAACGTCCTGTGCGCGCCGGGCAACGGCCTGGACGAGCTGATCCTGGAAGCCGTCCAGGCGGCGCACAAACGTTCTAAAGAGCTTGGGTGAAGGGGCCGTCGGACCCTTCCTCTTTCGGGCATTTTTTCAGAAAACCGCTACGCACTTTTCTGAATGCGCTCGCCCCGCTGGAGGCTCTTAGTCCAGCTTCAGGGCCGCTTTGACATTATTCCAATCAACTATCTTGAAGTTCTGGCGCACGCGCGCCGAGGTCGGCGTCTCAAGGTCGGTGTCTGAATCGTCCTGCATGACCACGACGCCGTTCGGATAAGGCCCTGCCTGTCCACCGAGGGCCGCGACGCCGTCGGTGCCGGTCACTGCGTCGATGCCGTTGCCCGGATAGACGGAGAAGCGCCCGGAATAGGCAGGCGTTGCACCGTCGATCCGCCAGACGGCGAAGGCGCTGTCGCCCTGTGACGACGCGATAAGGTAGGACGTCGCGCCTTCGCGCAGGATGGTCAGGCCCTCGACGTCAGGCTGGAGGCTTTCGGACGGCGCGGCCGCCAACTGCATGCGCGCAGCGCCGACTGCGGGCCAGTCATTCAGGCTATATTGCCAGACGCCTTTGGCTTCTTCGCCGACATAGAACTGGCCGGTCTGGTCGTCAATGACGCAGCCTTCCGACTGGGAGCCGACAGCAAAGCGCTTTTCATCCGACAGGCTATAGCCGCCCGTCGTATTGAGTTTGGCGATCGCAACGTCGCCTTTGATGCCGACAACCACAACGACGGGGGTACCTTTGACCAGCCCCATGCAGAAGCCATAGGCTTCGGACGTCGCCAGCGGCAGAAAGGCCAGGGTCTCGATCTTGTGCGCGGACGTCAGACGGAAGAGGGCGACGCCATTCCTAACACGGTCGGACGCCGCAATGAGCGGACCGTCAACAGTGTTGCGCAGATCGACATTGTTGAGAGGACCGTAGGCGACGAAATCGGCGACTGACCCGTCGATATTGTAGAGATAGAGGCCCGCCTTCTTGTCAGTCGCAACGATGAGCGCATCGGCAGGATTGTCCGGGTTAACCCAGATTTCGGGATCGTCGGCGCTGTCGAGATTTTTGCTGCCCACGGCCGCGGTTTCCGCGCTGGCCAAAACGGGCGTGCCGGTGCCGTTCGCGACCAGTTCAGAGTCCGATATCAGTTCGGAATGCAACGGTGTGCAGGCGCTTAGCGTGGCGGCAAATGCAATCGCGGCGGCGGCGAACATCGGATGGCGAAATGTCATGGCGAACCTTTATGGATGTTGCCGCGTCCGTAGTTCGTTTCTGTGACGGTTCCGTGAAGGCTCAGCCCTTATTCGGCGGGAAGGGTGACCGTGGCGCGCAGGCCTCCCATCGGGCTGGTGTCGAGCGTCAGGTCGCCGCCATGTCCCCGCACGATGTCGCGCGCGATGGCAAGGCCCAGGCCGACCCCCTTGATGTTCTGGTTGCGGGAATCGTCCAGGCGGGAAAATGGCTTGAACGCGTCCTCACGCTTCTCCGGCGCGATGCCGGGACCATCGTCGTCGACGTGCAGGGTCAGGGTCCGATTGTCCTTGCCAACGCTGAGTTCGGCCGTCAGACGGACAGTCTTGCCGTAGTGGAAGCCGTTCATGACAAGGTTGTTCAGGGCGCGCTGAACCGATGAGGTGCGGATGCGGACGGACACATCTTCGGCGGGCAGTTCGATTTCGAGCATGTGACCGGCCCGAAGCGTGCTGCTGCGGATGCCTTCGACGAGGTCGTGTACCGCGATGCTGTCCTTGTCCTCGGCGATTTCGCCGCGTGCGAAGGCAAGGTATTCGTCGATCATATAGGCCATTTCCGACACGTCCTGCTTCATGCGCTGGGTGGCGGCGTCCTGTTCGGTCATGGCCAGTTCGAGCTTGAGCCGGGTCAGGGGTGTGCGTAGATCGTGGCTGACCGAGGCCAGCAGGGTAGTGCGCTGTTCGATTTGGCGCTGGATGCGTTCCTTCATCTCCAGGAAGGCGTTGGCGGCCGAGCGGACCTCGGTGGCGCCATAGGGCTTGAAGGCCGGGTCGTCCTCGCCGCGGCCGAATTTCTCCGCAGCTTCGGCAAGCCGCTCGATGGCGCGAACCTGGTTGCGGATGAACAGCATGGCGACGGTTGTCAGCACGAAGGTGGCGCCGATCATCCAGTATAGGAAGATATAACCGGTGGTGGCGAACGCCCGGTCCTTGGGGACTATGAAGCGCAAGGTCCCTTCCTGAACCTTGATCCTCACATCCAGAAAGCCGGGGTAGCGGGTGGTGTCGAACCAGTAGGGATTGTCAATCTGCTGTCCCAATGCCCGATCGATGGCGCGGTCGAGCGGCACGAAGAGCGACTGGCGGTGACTTGTAGGCAGGTCCTGGTTGCGTTGCAGGACGATCGACAGCTGCATCGGCCCCTTGGCCTGTTGGCCGATACGCTGGAGGTTGGCGGGCGTCGGCTCTTCTTCGTAGGCGTTGACGGCCCAGGCAATTTCACCGGCCATGGCTTCCGACAGGCGGGCGGTCACCGTCTCCCAGTGCATGTCGAAGAACATCCAGGTTATGAGGACCTGCATGACAATAATCGGCAGGACGATGATCAGCAGGACGCGCGCCATCAGGGTGCGCGGGAAATTGCGCTTCAGGAAACGCGACCAGAAGCGAAAACGGGGCAGCTTCATGTGTCTGGCGCGACTGTTTTCCGGGGTGGCCATGGATTAGTCGGGCGCCAGCATGTAGCCCTTGCCGCGCACGGTTTGCAGATAACGCGGGTTCTTCGGGTCCTGTTCGATCTTGCGGCGCAGGCGCGTCACCTGGACGTCGACGGCGCGGCCGGTGGTGTCGACGCTGTCCTTGGCCAGGTCCATGCGGTCGACCGGCACATTGGCGCGTTCGGCCAGGTATTTGAGCAACTGCGACTCGGCCTCGGTCAGGCGGACGGGCGAGCCGCTCTTGCTCAGTTCGGCGCGTTCCAGGTCGAAGACGAAGGGGCCCATGGCGATCGATTTCGGCAGGGCGGACTTCACGCCGGTGCGGCGCAAAATGGCCTCGATACGCAACAGCAGTTCCTGCGGTTCGAACGGCTTGGCCAGATAGTCGTCGGCGCCGAGCGTCAGGCCCTGGATGCGGTCATCGGCGTCGCCGCGCGCGGTCAGGATGAGGATGGGCACCGGCGAATTGGCGCGAACCCACTTCGACAGGGAGAAGCCGTCTTCGCCCGGCATCATCACGTCCAGAATCAGGAGATCGAAATCGAGAAGTTGCAACATACGCTTGGCGGCGTCGGCATGCGCCGCAGCCGTGACACGAAATCCGTGCCTGGCCAGGAATTCCTTCAGCAGCGTGCGAATGCGATCGTCATCGTCGACAACCAGGAGATGGCGGACTGTGGCGTCATTGAGAGTCGTCATGTCTGCTCGCGGCATAGTAGTGGTGCGCCGGCGGGAGGGATTCGGCGCATTTTCCGGCACTTTAAGGCCAGTGATCCGGATTGTCACATCTATTACGCCTCGTGGGACAAGGGATTTTCACGTCGATGCGAAAAACAGTGAGGCCTCTTTCCGCATCGTCGGTCATGGCGCTTTTCAATTTCGTCCTTTGCGCGTTATAAAGCCCTCATGACCAGGGAGCGGGTATTCAGCGAGATCAAGTCGGCGCAGGATACGGGCCTGTTCGAAACGCTGGCCAATTCCCTGCCGGCCCTGGTGTGGGTTGCGGACGCGTCTGGCGCCTGCATCTGGTTCAACCGGCAGTGGCTGGATTTTACCGGACGTACCCTGGAGCAGGAACTGGGAAGCGGGTGGGTGGACAGTGTCCATCCCGACGACCGGCAGCATTGCGTCGAGACCTATCACCGCAATCTGTCTGCGCGGCAGCCGTCCCAGATCGAATATCGGCTGCGTCATCATACGGG
>CAMLLA010000153.1 GCA_946480525.1 uncultured Asticcacaulis sp.
ATGTACGGCGCCTCCGGACGGCAATGGGTTGTTATGGGCGAGCCGGTTGGGGACGCCAGGGCCGCCGAGGATCTGTCATGGAAGCTGAAGGAGATGGCGTCGCTGGCCAATGTCCGCCTGAGCTTCTACGAGGTGGGCCCTTCCGTCCTGCCGCTGATGATCGACCTCGACCTCAGGCCCTACAAGATCGGCGAGGAGGCGATGATCGACACGGCCGGTTTCGATCTTTCCGGCAAGAAAGGCTACGGTTTCCGCCAGACGCTCAAGAAATATGAAACGCTGGAAGCGCGCTTCGAAGTGATCGCACCCGATGCGCTCGACGCCCATATGCCGCGCCTGAAAGTCGTGTCCGACGCCTGGCTGGAGAGCAAGAAGGCGAAGGAAAAGCGCTACTCACTCGGCAGCTTCGATCCCGACTATATGCGCCTGACGCCAGTGGCGGTGGTATGGATCGGCGGCGAGATCATGGCCTTCGCCAATCTTTGGCCCCTGCAGTCGCGCACCGTCCTGACGCTTGATCTCATGCGCTATCACCCGCAGTCTCCACCCAGCATCATGGAATACCTGTTCCTGCAATTGATCGCATACGCCCGCGAAAACGGCTACGCCAGTTTCAGCATGGGGCTGGCGCCGCTGGCGGGGCTTGAGGCGCGGCCGCTATCGAGCGCGTGGCCCAAGATCGCCTCGGTGATTTATCAGCTGGGCGGCGACATCTATAACTTCCAGGGCCTGCGCGCCTACAAAGACAAGTTCAAACCGCGCTGGGAGCCGCGCTACATGGCCGTGCCCGGCCAGGAACAGGCACTGGGCGCTGCACTGATGGCGGTGGTGGCGCTGGGCAACAAGCCGGCGGCTAGAAGCGACGACGTCTAACAGATCGTCAGGCTGCGGCGAAAGTAGAGGCCGTCGGGCGCCAGTTCGAAGCTGAGCGCCTGGAACTCGACACCAGCGGCGCGCGCCGCGTCATAGGCGCGGGCAAAGCCCGGATCGCAGTCGCGGGCGATGTCGAAGCGTTCGACGTCGTGGCGTTGGACGCAAAAGATGACGACGGCGCGAAAGCCCGCATGGACCATCTCGATCAGTTCATAGAGGTGCTTGGCGCCGCGTTCCGTCACGCAGTCGGGAAATTCGGCCAGGCCGGGGTTACGCGACAGGTGGACATTCTTGATTTCGATGTAGGCGTCCGGACGCGTGGCGTGACCTGTGGCCAGCAGGTCGATGCGCGAATTGACGCCATACTTCACCTCAGGCCGGAGGTTGGCATAGCCCGACAGTTCCGGGATCAGGCCTGCGCGGATGGCGGCGGGAATGAGACGGTTCGGCCACTGCGTATTGACGCCGACCCAGGTGCCGCGCTCTTGCAATGCCTCTAAACGGTATTGCAATTTGCGCTTGGGATCGCCGACGTGGGTGAGCAGTGCCAGGTTACCGGGCGCAAGCAGCCCCAGCATCTTGCCCGGGTTGGGGCAGTGTGCTGTACTGGTCTCACCCGTAATCGTTTCATCCAGTTCGACATCGGCGAAGAATCGCTTGTATCGCATACGCAGGCGGCCTGTTTTCAGGCCGGTGAAGCGGATCAGCGGACTTTCCGGAGCTTTTGCCATGACGACTAATTCCAATCCGACCGCCGCCATCATGATTATCGGCGACGAAATTCTGTCGGGTCGTACCGTGGATTCGAACGTCAACACAATCGCCCGATTTCTGGGCGCGCTCGGCGTCGACCTCAACGAGGTGCGCATGGTGCGCGATGACGAGGCCCAGATCATCGAGGCGGTGCGCGGCCTGAGCCGAACTTACGACTACGTGCTGACGACCGGCGGCATCGGCCCGACGCACGACGACATCACCGCCGACTGCATGGCCAAGGCTTTCAATGTGGACATCAGCGAACACCCCGTGGCGCTGAGGCTGTTGCAGGAGCGCGCCGAAAAGGCTGGCTGGACATTGAACGACAATAGCCGCCGCATGGCGCGCATCCCGCACGGCGCCGAGCTGATCGCAAACCCGGTATCGGCCGCGCCGGGCTTCCAGATCGGCAATGTCTTCGTCATGGCCGGCGTTCCCAAGATCATGGAGGGCATGCTGGCCGACGTCGCGCCGCGTCTGAGGACCGGGCGCAAGGTGCTGTCGCGGACGCTGCGCCTTAACTTCATCGGCGAAAGCTGGGCGGCGGACGCCCTGCGCGATATCGACAAGCGCTATGCCGACCTGTCGCTGGGCAGCTATCCGTTCGGCCTGCTGCCAGGCGAATTCGGCACGCAGCTGGTGGTGCGCGGCCAGGACCCGGAGACGCTGGATGCTGCCGTTTCCGAGCTGAAGACGGCGCTAGAGCCTGTCGTGGAAGAGGGGCGCAAGCGCAATCCGCAGGCCGGCCTCGAAGAAATCGCCGGATAAAACAACTTGGAACGAGGATGTATGAGATGAAAACCGTGACCGCAGGCCTTTTGGCCGCATTGGCCTTGAGTGCCGGAACGACTGCCGGCGCGGCGCCGAAGTCCAAGGCGAAGCCTGTGGCGGCCGCGTCCGCCCTGGCGTCCGAGCCGGTCGAGGTCCAGGCCGCGGCCTTGCGCGATGCCGCGCTGAAATCCGACGTCGCCTACGACTTCGTCGCTCAGATGACGACGCGTTTCGGCGCCCGCCCGGCCGGCGGCGAAGCCGAACGCAAGGCATCGGAATGGTCCGTCGAAGAACTGAAGAAGATGGGCTTCCAGAATGTCCATCTCCAGACCTTCCCGCTCTACGGCTGGGAACGCGGCGCCGAGAGCATCGAAATCACCGCGCCGTTCCCGCAGAAGCTGGTCGGCACGGCGCTCGGCGGTTCGACGGCCGGTGTCGCCGACGCCGAAGCCGTCATGTTCGAGACCTATCAGGAATTCCTCGACAGCACGACCGACCTGACCGGCAAGATCGTCGTAATCCTGCAGCCGATGGCGCGCGCCAGCAACGGCTCGGGCTACGGCCGCATGTCCGGATCCGTCAGATCGGCTGGGCCGGGCGCCGCGCAAAAACGTGGCGCCGCGGGCTTCGTCATGCGCTCGCTGGGGACTGAGACCGACCGATTCGCGCACGCTGGCGCGACGACTTGGACAGACGGTAAGGGTATCCCGTCCATGGCTATCAGCCCGCCCGACGCCGAGGCGCTCGGCCGTATCCTCAAGCTGCAGAAAAAGGGCGAGGCCGGGCCGCTGCGCCTGCGCATGGCCAGCGGCGCGAAGTTCTTAGGCTTAGGCCAATCGCAGAACGTCGTCGCCGATGTCGTCGGCAGCGAAAAGCCTGAAGAAGTCATCGTCATGGGCGGGCATATCGATAGCTGGGACTTAGGGACCGGTGCCATCGACGACGCGTCTGGCCTGGGCATCACCATGGCCGCGGCCAAGACGATCATCGATTCGGGCCTTAGGCCTAAGCGCACCATCCGAGTCGTTTTCTGGGGTTCGGAAGAGGTTTCGCAACCGGAAGGCTTCGGCGACGCCGGTGGTGGCAAGTTCCGCGATGTCTATCGCGACAAGCTTTCGAACTTCATCGCCGCGGGTGAATCGGATTTCGGCGCCGGCAAGGTTTACGCGATCAGCCTGATGCCGACCGAGGACAAGGCCTTCCTGACCAAGCTCGGCAATGTGCTTTATCCGTTGGCTGTCTATATTGACGCAAAGGCCGTGCCGACCGGCGGCGTCGACAGCGGGCCTTTGCACGAATCGGGCGTTCCGGCGTTCGATCTCGAACAGGACGGCTACGACTATTTCGATGTCCACCATACGGCCAATGACGTCATCGAGCGCATCGATCCGGCGCAGATGAAGCAGAACGTTGCGGCCTGGACGGCGACGGTGTGGATGCTGGCCAACACGAACGTCACTTTCACCCGCCCCGAAATCAAAAAGTAAGGGCCTTTACCTGACCGGCCAATTGGGGCAGAAGGCTTGTCCTTCTGCCATCCAATACGGTTTATGCGGGCGTGGCGAAATGGTAGACGCTACGGACTTAAAATCCGTCGGGAGCAATCCCATGCCGGTTCGAGTCCGGCCGCCCGCACCACCCGTCCTTAAGGATGTCCCCCACTCAATTGGACGGACCGTCGCATTTCGGTGGCCATGCCTCTTTCGTTCCTGGGACGAGGTCGATGACGTACATCTCGCCGGAGCGCTTGGTGTCGGCTTGGGCGAACAACAGCCGCGTCGCCTGCGGCGAAAGCAGCGGGCCAACCTGAAAGACGTCAGGCTTGGCCGGAATGCTTTCGCGTTCCACCCAGCTGTCCCCGGTCTTTTCGAAGTGATACAGATGCGATCTGTCTCCTCGATCCGCTACCACGACCATGGTGCGGCCACCGCGTGAGATCTCCGCCTCATACTCGAAAGCTGCCGTGCTGACAGGGGCGCCGACATTGGCGACCTGCCATTGGCCGTCATGCTGGCTAGCGACGTAGATGTCGCCGCCGCCATGTCCACCGTCGCGGGCGGAGCCGAAGTAGAGGTTTCCTGACGCATCGGCACGGGGAAGCAGTTCCGAGGCCGTCGAATTCACCGGCGCGGGCAGTCTTTGCGGTGGCCCCCAGCCGTCGTCGACGCGATCGACATACCAAATGTCGAAATCGTCGCTGCCTGGAGCATGGCGTGTCGATATATAATACAGACGCTTGCCGTCCGGCGTGATGCCAGGGTCCGATTCGATCGCCGGGGGCGGTGCGGCGAAGGGCACGGGCATTGGCAGGCTCCAGCCGTTTGCCTCGCATTGGGACCAGTAGAGCCTGTACGTGCGGAAGGCTGGATCGCTCCTGAAAAAATACATTTCGCGGCCATCAGCCGTAAAGGTCGGTGTGGTTTCGTACTGGTCGCTGGCGATCGCCTCCGGCGTCCAGCGCTGAGCCGCTGGCGGGGGAGAGGCTTTCGACGCGCAGCCGGTGAGTACGGCCAGGGCGACAAGGCTGGCGAAGGGCATCCGGTTCATGCGACGGCCACAGCCTCGATCTCGATCAGCCACGCTTCGTCGAATATCGTGGCGATAATGACGGTAAGTGCCGGCGTATGGCCACCCAGGACCTCATGGCGCACCCGGGTATTCTCCGCGCGATAGCGCCGGTCGGCCAGGAAGATCGTCACCTTGGCAAGGTTCTCGATCGTCATGCCGGCGTGCGTCAGCTGCTTGATAACCTTGCGCCAGGCCAGCCGCGCCTGATCGGCGAAATCGCCGGGCACCTTGCCGTCTTCATAGGCCGGCACCTGGCCGCTGATGAACAGCCAGCGGTCGGGCGAACGCACCAGCGTGGCTTGGGCGTAGGAAGTGTCTTCGGGGTGAATGGGTTCGATTTTCACAGGCCTGGCTTTCGTTGCGCCCGGCGAGCCAAGGGCGGTCAGTAAAAGCGTGATTGCAAAGCGCCGGTTTAACATGCCTATTTACATAGCCGGGCGATGCGTTCGCGTCTTTCGCCCAAATGGCGGTTTCGCCGCCATTTGAACCATCGGGACTTCAGAATGGATGACGTCGACCGTCAGATTGTCGCCCTACTGCGCCAGGACGCGCGGGCGCCGCTCAAGACCATCGCCGGAAAGATCGGACTTGCCCGTAGTTCGGTCCGGGCGCGCATTGCGCGTCTCGAAGCGGAGCAACTGATTACGGGATACCGGGCTGAAGTGGCGATGGAAAAGGCCGGAGGCGTGGCGGCCATGGTCTGCCTGGAACTTGCCAGCACGCCGATGCCGGAGGTCGTAGCTGCCATTGTCGCCGATCCGGCGGTCGACCGGTGCTATTCGCTGGCGGGTGACATCGACCTTCTTGTTGAAATATCACATATGAGTTCCGCTGGCCTCAATGATGCCCGTGACCGTCTGTCGGTGCTGCCCGGGGTCGTCCGGGCGCGAACCTTCCTGATCCTGAAGCGGGACAAGGCGGGGTGAGACAAGAAATAAGGCGGCAGGTCACCCCACCGCCTTTGCTGTTCATGCTGCCCGGAGACTACAGCACGCCCAGCATGGTGGCGACCAGCGGATGGCGGACGATGTCCTTATCCTTTAGGCGTACGACGGCGATGGTGTCGACGGCTTCGAAGCGGTCGGCGACATCGGCCAGGCCCGACAGGCCGGTCAAAAGGTCGGATTGCGCCGGGTCGCCGGTGACGACCATGGTTGAGTTCCATCCCAGACGGGTCAGCAACATCTTGAGCTGCGTATAGGTGCAGTTCTGCGCCTCGTCGATGACAACGAAGGCGTTGTTGAGCGTGCGGCCGCGCATGTAGCCAACCGGTGCGATTTCGATCAGCCCTTCCTGGATCAGCGCCTTGACGCGCTTCATGCTGAGGCGGTCGGTGAGGGCGTCGTAGAGCGGGCGCAGGTATGGCGCCAGCTTGTCCTCCATGTCGCCGGGCAGGAAGCCGATCGATTCGCCGGCTTCGACCGCCGGGCGCGACAAGACGATGCGGCCAACCTTGCCGCTTTCCAGCGCTTCGACGGCCTTCGAGATCGCCAGATAGGTCTTGCCGGTCCCCGCGGGCCCCAGTGCCAGCACCAGGTTTTTCTCGTCGATCGCCGAGAGCAGGGCGGCCTGGCCTTCGGATTTCGGTTTTATGGTTTTGAGATAGCCCTGTTCCCGTTCGTCATTGGCATTGCCCATGGGCGACCAGGCGCCGCCTCCACCTCCGCCGACATGCACGTTCAGACGGCGCACTTTCGAATCGGTCGAAAAGGCCGACTCATCCAGGTGGCCTTCACGCAGGAAACGCTTGGCGGATCGCTTGGTCATGAACATGCTCCATCAAAGTGCCGTTGCGGCTGTGCCGGCCGCAAAAGGCATGAAAAAAGGCGAGGCCATAAGTGGCGTCGCCGTGACATACGTGACTGGGAACAGAGAAAGGCAGGACCAAAGGAGCGCCGCCGGAGCCGAATAACGGCGGCGGCGGAAGTGCAATGCCCAACATGGAACGCGGTATTGCCACTTAGACCTCTTAAGGTACAAAGCCCTTGTACCGGCTTCGGATTGCGCCGTCGCCGTACCCATTGGAGTAAAGCTGATTCTTCCCAAAAGGTGCTATTAGAATCTGCCCGGAATGTTACCGAATAATGAAAATTAACCATAAGGCGGGAATTTCGCAAAACTGTCATGGTTCAAGGAGGATGGCGTGCCGCTTTATCGATTAGGGGAAATCGCCCCGCGTCTCGCCGATGATGCCTGGGTCGCGCCGGACGCCCAGGTGATCGGTCACGTCGTTTTGGGCGAGGGCGCCAGTATCTGGTTCAATGCCGTCGTGCGCGGCGACAACGAGCCCATTACCGTCGGCGCGCGCAGCAACATCCAGGACGGTTCTGTTCTGCATTCCGATCCAGGCTCGCCACTGACCATAGGTGAGGGCGTCACGGTTGGCCACAAGGTGACGCTGCACGGCTGCACCATCGGCGACAATGCGTTGATCGGCATAGGGGCTGTCATCTTGAACCGCGCGGTTATCGGCCAGAACAGCATTGTCGGCGCGGGCTCGCTGGTGCCCGAAGGCAAGACCTTTCCCGACGGCGTGCTGATCCTGGGCTCGCCGGCGCGTGTGGTGCGCGAACTGACGGCGGAGCAGGTCGCGGGCCTCAGGCGTTCGGCGGACCACTATGTCGCCAACGCCCAAAGGTTCGCCCGCGATCTTTCTCCTATTTGAGGAAGGCCTTCAGTTCGGCCTGGAACAGTTCGGGCTGGTCATACATGATGAAGTGATAGCTGTCGGCGACCTGACGCAGCGACGCGTTTGGCGCGTTGGCGTAGGACATCTGGTAAAACCCGGCCATCTGCTCCGCGGTGACGGGGGCGCTTGGTGGCAGTGCCCACAGGACGCGCAGCGGCACCTTGATATTGGCCAGTTCCGGGCGCAGGTCGGTGGTGATCAGGTCGTACATGGCCTGTCCGGATGTCGCCGGATCGCTGTCCACGACCGCCTTTATTGCAGCGGGGCGAAAGGCTTCGGTCTTTATCATTCCGGCGACGGTCTGTTCAGCCGTTGTCTGACGTCCGGACGCGGGCGCGTTCATGATGCCGTCGCGGAACTGGGCGGCGACGGGGGCAACGGATTGTGGTGTCGCGTCTGGCATGAACATGGCGCCCATGAACGGTATCATGTCGACGACCATCAATTTGGAGACCAGGCCGGGATGGCGGGCCGCGACCATCAGGCCGACCGAGCCGCCCAGCGAATGCCCGGCCACGGCGGTACGGTTCAGCTTTTCGGAAGCGATGTACCTCGCGACCTCCTCCGCTACCGGAGCAACAACCGGCCCGGTCGCATTGGCCTCGGCCGGAACACCCGCGAAGCCTTTGACCTGAACAACATGATAGCGATAGCCGGGCACCGCGTGAATCGTCGTATCCCAGACCGTGGCGGAGGACGACAGGCCAGGTATCAGAATGACGTCGGCGCCTTCGCCCGTTGTCGTGACGACGATGCGGTCGCTTTTGAAGTCGCCGGCAAACGCAGGCAAGGCGAGGGCGAGACCGGCCGCGACCGCGGCCAGTGTGGCAATCAGCTTTTTCATAGGTTTAGTCTTTCAGATAAGGTTAGGGCGCGTAAGGGTTTGGGAATATCTGCTCGACGGGCAGCGAGAGCGCGCTGGAGATGCGATAGGCGAGATCCAGCGATGGGTCGTGACGTTCGGTTTCAAGCGCATTGATAGCGTACCGTGACACGCCGATAAGGGTGGCAAGCTGCTCCTGAGTCAGGTCGCGTTCGGCGCGCAGCACTTTCAGCCGGCTTTTCATGCCCGGCCACCTTCGCGGATGATACCGCTCAGCATGCCGAACAGGCCCCAGAACAGCGGGTATATGACCCAGGCCGGAACTTCCGGCGCGCCCAGCAATTGCTGGAAAGGCGCATAGCCGACGACGACCGTTATGGTGGCCCCGGTCGCCGCCAGCATGCGCTTGGCGACGAGGGCGCGGACGAATTCGTCCTGCTTTGAAATCAGGCTGTAGGCCATGAAGGTCTGGACGACCACGGTCGCAGCCGGCACAAGCGCCAAGGCCCAAAGGGCCGGGTCGTGCCAGCCATTGTGCTTGCCCCAGGTCACGCCGAA
>CAMLLA010000154.1 GCA_946480525.1 uncultured Asticcacaulis sp.
GCGTCGCCCAGATGGAAATCAACCTGCGTCACGGCGATCCGCTTGAACTGGCCGACCAGGTCCTGATGTTCAAGCGCACCATCAAGGAAACGGCGCTGGAGCACGACATCTACGCCACCTTCATGGCCAAGCCGATGGCGCAGGAGCCGGGTTCGGCCATGCACATCCACCAGTCGATCATCGATGCCAAGACGGGCAGAAACCTGTTCTCGCACCCCGAAACCGGCGCGCCGACCGAGCTGTTCTTTGCCTTTATCGCCGGCCAGCAGAAGTACATGCCGGCCATCACCTCGCTGCTGGCGCCCTATGTCAACTCCTACCGCCGCCTGGCCAAGGGCTCGGGCGCACCGGTCAACACGCAATGGGGATACGACAACCGCACGGCCGGCCTGCGCGTCCCGCCGTCGGACGCCGAAAACCGCCGGCTGGAAAACCGCATTCCGTCGTCGGACGCCAACCCGTATCTCGCCATCGCCGCCGTACTGGCTTCGGGCTACCTTGGCATGATCGACAAGCTGAGGCCCGCCGATCCGGTCGACATCGACGCGGCGACGCTTCCGCAGGGCGACCTGCCCTACTCGCTGGTCCAGGCGATCATCAAGCTGGAACGCGCCCAGCCGATCATCGACATGCTGGGGCCGCAGTTCGTCACCGCCTATAGCCGCGTCAAGCTGTACGAGTACGAGACCTTCATGCAGACGATCAGTCCGTGGGAACGCGAATTCCTGCTGCTGAACGTGTGATGCGCAAGAGCCGCCTGCAGGAGATCATCGATAAGGACGCTGTGCCGGAGCATAGGCAAGGCTCTCTGCTAGATCAGCTTTATGCCCAGCCTGAACGTCTTGCGCTCGACACCGTGTTCGATGCCGCCGTGGACGCGACGGTCGCTGTAAGGTCGCGTATCCGCAATACCGGTCATCCATCGGGATCGTGGTACGCGGATACGGCGCCCGTCATCGACTTTCCCGTGTTCGAAGGGGTGGGACAGACCGATGTCGCCATTGTCGGCGGCGGCTATACCGGTCTCGGCGCCGCCATTGCCCTGGCCGAACAGGGCATCGATGTCACTGTCCTGGAAGGAGGGCGCAT
This sequence comes from uncultured Asticcacaulis sp., assembly GCA_946480525.1. Next base: position 1,090 of record CAMLLA010000154.1, read on the forward strand.
CGGCTCAGGGGCATCCGGGCGCAATGGCGGCCAGATGCATGTCGGCCAGCGCCTCGATCCGCAAACACTGGAAAAGATGTTCGGCAATGACGTGGCGCGTCAGTTCTGGGACATGGCCATGGACGCGCGCCAGCACCTGCTGGACCTGATCAGCGACCACGCCATCGACTGCGATCTGCGCCCGGGAATAGTCCACGCCTGGCACAAGCCGCGCTTCGCCGAAGAGGACAAGGCCTATGCCGACTTCGTTCATCAGCGTTACGGTTATAACCAGCTGTCCTTATTCAGCGCCTCCGACACGGCTTACGAACTCGGCACTTCCGTCTATCACGGCGGCCTTTACGATCGCGGCGGCGGCCACCTGCATCCGCTGAAGCTGGCGCTGGGCATGGCGCGCGTTGCCTGCGAAAAAGGCGCAAGGCTCTATGAGAGCAGTCATGTCGAACGAATGAAACAACGAGGCGACGGCATCTACCTCCATATGTCGCAAGGCCGCGTGCTGAAGTGCCGAACCCTTCTCCTGTGCGGCAACGGCTATATGGAGGGCTTGAGCGAGCGCGTCGACAGCCGCGTCATGCCGATCAACAACTTCATCCTGACGACGGCGCCGCTGAAAGACGACACGATCCTGCGCAGCAAGTTCGCGGCGGCGGATTCACGCTTCGTCGTCAACTACTGGCGCAAGACGCCGGACAATCGACTGCTGTTCGGCGGCGGCGAAAACTACACGCCGTGGTTTCCGAAGGATATCGCCGGCTTCGTCCGCCGCAACATGCTCAAAATCTACCCGCAACTGGCCGGTGTCGAGATTACCCACGCCTGGGGCGGTACACTGGCCATCACCATGAGCCGCGCCCCGTTCGTCCGGCAACTGTCTCCATCCATCTTCGTCAGTGCCGGCTATAGCGGCCAGGGCGTTGTGCTCGCGCCCTATTTCGGCCGATTGCTGGCGCGTGCCGTCACCGGCGATGCGCGCGACATCGAGCTTTTGGGTCGCCTGCCGACTCCGTCCTTCTTTGGCGGCCGCGCCTTGCGCTGGCCCGCACTGGTTGCCGGCCTCAGCTATTACGCCCTGCGCGATAGGCTTTAAAAAACAACGCATTCGCAAAAATCGTTAGTACCGGTCCGCCGCCTCACATGCCTGAAACAAAGTGAAACACCACATCATCGCGGTGTCGCTGTTCAGGAATCGTTAAGCCTATCGGCGCATGTCTAGCTGTATATCGTGTACATGAGGGGCGACATGCAGGCGGTTAGCGTCAAGGACATTGCTGAGCACACAGCCAAGGCGAAGGCCGTGACCACGGGTCGCCTTCGCGACATTACCGGCGTTACCAACACCCTGCGTATCCTCGCGCTCAATGCCCTGATCGAGGCCAAGCGCGCCGGCGACATGGGTGCGGGCTTTGCCGTTGTCGCCGATGAGGTCCGCCAGATTTCGGGCCGTGTCGAAGAAATCTCCAAACGCATGGCCGACGAACTGAGCATCGAGATCGGCGCACTGGAAACCCTGACCGAAAGCATGGCGGCCCAGAACCAGGGCGCACGCCTGGTCGACCTGGCGCTTAACGCCATTGAGCTCATCGATCGCAATCTTTACGAACGCACCTGTGACGTCCGCTGGTGGGCCACCGATGGCGCCATGGTCGCCGCAGCCTCCGACCCGGCAGCCCGCGAGACCGCATCGCAGCGTCTGGGCGTTATCCTTGACGCCTATACCGTCTATCTCGATCTGTGGCTTTGCGACATGGACGGCAATGTCATCGCCAATGGCCGCCCAAACCGTTATAGTGTCGAAGGCGCCAATGTTGCTGGCCAGGCCTGGTTCCAGCGCGCCAGAAACCTGAAAAGCGGTGACGAATTCGCTGTTGCCGACATCAATACCGAACGGCTGCTGGGCGGCGCGCAGGTTGCGACCTATGCCACGGCCGTGCGTGAAAACGGCATGGCGGACGGCAGGGCCATCGGTGTGCTGGGCGTGCATTTCGACTGGCAACCTCAGGCCGCGGCCATTACCCAGGGCATCCGCCTGACCGAGGCCGAACGCAATACGACGCGCGCCCTTCTCATCGATTCGTCAGGCCGGGTCATTGCCGCGTCGGACAATCAGGGCATCCTGCACGACCGTATGACCTTACGTACCGGCGGCGAGGCGTTCGGCACCTATCAGGACGGCGGCAACCTGATCGCCTTTCACCGCACGCCGGGCTATGAAACCTATGAAGGCCTGGGCTGGTACGGCGTCATCATTCAAAAGGCCTAGATCGGAATGGGTTTAGGTGGAACGCCATTCCGATCTAAGTTTTTGTTTTATCGCGATATTTAAGGCGAAAACCGCTTACACTTTTCGCCATATCGCTCTAGCGTACCCATCAACGCCAGAACTGGAAACGGTCCATGGCGTCGCCGATCTGACCGAGATTGATGTCCATACCGATAAGCGCTGCGGCGCCCATGACCAGCGGCATGATGATCCGGTAACCGAAGAAGAAAACGCCCAGCAAGGCTGCGACAATGACGAGCCCGCCTATCTGCGGCGGCACGGCCGAGGTCAAAGCCCGTGGCAGATAGGGCCGCAAGGCTCCGAATCCATCCAGTCCCGGGATCGGCAGGATGTTGAGCACGAAAGCCATCATCAGGAAAAAGGTCAACAGCATCAGGCCGTCATGCAGCAACGGCGTGCCACTGACCGCCTGCGCCACCCAGTAGCAGACCAGCGCGCTGACCAGACTCATGGCCGGTCCGGCCAAGGACACCAGCGACTGCTGCCACTTCTGCCTTATCAGGTCGGTCCGAATCAAAACCGCGCCGCCCGGCAAGGCAATACCGCCGACAATCAGGGCGATCACCGGCAGGATAAGGCTGCCAACTCCGCTGAAATAGTGGACCGGGTTGAGCGTGAGATAGCCACGCTCGACAATGGTCGTATCACCAAATGCCGAAGCCGTGGCCGCGTGGCCGTATTCATGCAGGCATAGGCTGATGACCCAGCCGAGCAGGACGAATGCGAATGTGGCAAAGGCCGCGTATTCGGGAGCCGCGACCAGCGCCGCCCCTGCAAGTCCAAAGGCGGCGAACAGCCCGATAAAGGCCCAGCTGATTTCTGTTTTCATATCTTCAGATATGGCCGGGCTTTACGACAATTACAACGCCCTGAGCACGGGTTCGGCCTCGTTCAGCGAGGTTTCGATGATATCGACGATGCGGTCGATTTCGGCTTCAGTGATAATCAGCGGCGGGCACATGACCAGGCTGTCGCGGATGCCGCGAACCATCAGGCCGTTCTTGATGCAGATATCGCGGACGATCGGCCCCGCCGTGCCTTCCCTGCCGGTAAAGCAGTTGTTCGTCCCCTTCTCCGCTACGATCTCGACAGCGCCGATCAGGCCCAGCGAGCGCGCCTCGCCGACCAGAGGATGCGCGTCGAGACGCGTCAACGCGTTGGCCAGATAAGGTCCGGTGACGGTACGGGTGCGTTCGATCAGGCCTTCGTTTTCCAGGATATCGATATTGGCCAGGGCGACCGCGGCGCACGCGGGATGACCGGAATAGGTGTAGCCGTGGACGAAGTCTCCGCCCTTCTCGATCAGGACATCGACGATCTTGCTGGAGACACCAACCGCCGAAATCGGCAGGTAGCCTGACGATAGCCCCTTGGCCATGGCGATCAGGTCGGGCTTGACGCCCCAATGCTGGTGGCCGAACCAGTGGCCCAGGCGCCCGAAACCGCAGATGACTTCGTCGCAGATCAACAGGATGCCGTATTTGCGGCAAATGGCTTCGACGCGTGGCCAATAGCTGTCGGGTGGAATGATGACGCCGCCGGCGCCCTGGACCGGCTCGCCGATAAAGGCCGCGACGTTTTCCGGCCCTACTTTAAGGATACGTTCCTCGATCGACTGGGCGATGCGCGCGGCAAAAGTATCGGCATCTTCGCCAAAGCCTTCGCCGAACAGGTAGGGTTGGTCGACATGCTCGACGCCGGAGATCGGCAGGTCGCCCTGTTCGTGCATGAAGGTCATGCCGCCCAGAGATGCCCCGGCCACGGTCGAGCCATGATAGGCATTGCGGCGGCTGATAAAGATTTTGCGCTTCGGTTCGCCCTTCAGGTCCCAGTAGTAGCGCACCAGCCGGAAGATGGTGTCATTGGCCTCACTGCCCGACGAGTTGAAAAAGACGTGTTTCAGGTCCGGATTGGACTGCTGCATGATGCCGGCGATCCGGGCCGCCAGGCGCACCGGCGGCGGCGTCGCCGTCTTGAAGAAGGTGTTGTAATACGGCAATTCCAGCATCTGCTCATAGGCAACGCGGGCCAGATCTTCGCGGCCATAGCCGACATTGACGCACCACAGGCCGGCCATGCCGTCGAGCAGCGACTTGCCTTCGGCGTCGGTGATGACGCAGCCTTCGGCGCGGGTAATGATGCGTGAGCCGCCCAGCTGGTGCTGGAGCCTGTAATCGGACTGCGCCGGCAGGTGGTGCGCCATATCGAGCTGGCGCAGTTCGTTCATGTCGTAGTTGCGGATGGGCATGGCAGCGGTCATACGGCGGATCCTTGAAATCAGGGACAGTCCAGAGTCTTCATCATCCGGCTGCCGCCGATATCGAAGATGCGGAAGGGCATCGGCTTGTGGCCTCCCCCCTCCCACCGCGGCGCGGTCCCCCCTCCCCGTAAACAGGGAAGAAAAAGAGTACAATGGCATCACTGTCCTAAATACAGCGACCAAAGTCAAATATTGTGATCACAATTTTGCGTGTTTCTCGGCGGTGGCGGCAATAGGTGCGCCACGCAGCGCCTTACCCATTAATTGAAAAAATGCCTGGCTGTCGGGATGCTTGTCCACCTGCCATTCCGGATGCCACTGGACGCCCAGAACCTGTGATCCGCTAATATTGGCGCTGAACGCTTCGATCTGACCGTCCGGCGCCGTCGCTTCGACGGTCAGACCGTCACCCAGCTTGTCCACCCCCTGAAAATGGACGGAATTAACCGTCAAGTGATCACGGCCATAGACTTCGTGCAATACACCGCCGGGCGTCAGGGTGACGGCGTGCGTGTAATCGAACATTTCATCGAAACCGACCGTTTCCGGCGCATGATGCGCCAGCCGGTTGCCCAGGCCGGACCCAATGTCCCGGCGCAATGAGCCACCGAGCACGACATTGATCTCCTGAAAGCCCCGGCAAATCCCGAAGACCGGCTTGCCCATGGTGATCATACATTCGATCATGGCCAATGAAACGTCGTCGCGGCCTTCGTCGAATGGCCCATCGCCGCCGCCCTGCCCATAACGGTGCGCGCCGATATTGGATGGCGAACCGGTCAGCATCAGCCCGTCGAGATGACGCGTGACAGTGCCTGACGAAAAGCCTTCCATGACCGGCGGAATCAAAAGCGCGTGGCATTCGCCATAGCGAATGGCGGCACGAACATAGCGCTCCATCACGGCATGAGCATTCTCTAAACCGACCGTACGGTTGCAGGCCATGATGCCGACGACAGGCTTATCCGCCATTTTTTCGTCCGTTGTTATTGACTCCTGACCGGTCAAATTAGTCCATTTCGGGAAAATTGGAAGTGTAAATTCGTCCGTAGGCAGAATATCAGTTCAGTAATACCGCCGGCGAGCAGGCGTGGAAACTGATCCACACCTTTTCGTCCCAGGTGAAGTCCTCCTGGTCCCAGCGTGTCAGGTTCGGACGCACCACCTTGATCAGCCGGCCACTGGCGATTTCGACCTCATAGATGGTTTCCGATCCAAGATAGACCAGATGCTTGATCACGCCGGCCACGACATTATAGCCTTCGGGCGCGTCCTCGACCTTGGGCGGATTGTCGGTGCGCTTGTGCAGTTCGATCTTCTCCGGCCGGACAGCCGCCCATACCGTGCCCTTTTCCGGACCGGTGACGCCGTGGTCCAGATAGACCGGACCAATGTCGGTCGTGTTGATGACGGCATGGTCCTTGGCATCGACGTCCAGCGTGCCTTCGAACATGTTCACACTGCCGATAAAGTCGGCGACAAAACGCGAATTGGGGAATTCGTACAGGTCCGATGGCGTTGCCACCTGTTGCAGCACGCCCTTGTTCATGACGGCGCAGCGCGTCGCCATGGCCAGGGCCTCGTCCTGGTCGTGAGTCACCATGATGAAGGTGATGCCGACCTTTTCCTGCAGGATGGCCAGTTCGGTGCGCATCTGATCGCGCAGCTTGGCGTCGAGCGCCGACAGCGGCTCATCGAGCAGCAGGACGCGCGGCTTCTTGACCAGTGCACGGGCAAGCGCCACGCGCTGACGCTGGCCGCCCGACATCTGATCGGGCTTGCGCGCGCCGAAGCCACCAAGCTTGACCAGTTCCAGCGCTTCCTCGGCGCGGCGGCGGCGCTCATCGGAGGGGACGCCGTCCATCTTCAGGCCATAGGCGACGTTGTCGAGCACGGTCATGTGCGGAAAAACGGCATAGGACTGGAAGACCATGTTGACCGGCCGCTTGTTCGGCGCCGTCGTCGACATATCCTGGCCGTCGATCAGCACGCGGCCCTCGGTCGGCATCTCGAAGCCCGCCAGCATGCGCAGAAGCGTGGTCTTGCCGCAGCCGGACGGCCCGAGCAGCGAGAAGAACTCGCCCTCGTTGATGGTCAGCGAGACATTGTCCACGGCCGCGACCTTGCCGAAGCGTTTGGAAACATTCTCGAACTGGATGATCGGATTGGACATTCTGTTCTCTGAGCCAGTGGAAGCTATTTCTTTTCGGCCGCACCGCCGTCGTGGCCCGCGGTCAGGGCGTCGGAGCCCTGGAATCTGAGCGCCAGGAAGGTCAGCAGCACGGTCACGATGATCAGTATGGTCGAGGCGGCATTGACCTCCGGCGTCACCGAGAAGCGCACCATCGAATAGACCTTGACCGGGAAGGTCACCGTGTCGGGGCCCGCCGTAAAGAAGGTGATGACGAAGTCGTCGAGGCTGAGCGTAAAGGCCAGCAACGCGCCGGCGACCAGCGACGGCGCGATGTGCGGGACGATAATGTCTATCAATGTCTGGAATTCGGAGGCGCCCAGATCGCGCGCCGCCTCTTCCTGTTCGCGGTTGAAACTGGCCAGCCGCGCCCGCACCACCACCGCCACAAACGGGAAGGAGAAGGAAACGTGGGCGATGATGATGGCGCCGAGGTTCAGCGGCCAGACCAGGTCCTGTGGCCACGGCAGGACCTTGGCGAAGAAGACCAGCATACCGACGCCCATGCAGATTTCCGGCACGACGATCGGGATGGCCAGGCCGGCATTAAAGGCCGTCTTGCCCGGGAAGCGGAACCGCCACAGGACAATGGCCGCCATGGCGCCGACAACGACCGAGATAATGGTCGACAGAAGCGCTATTGTCAGCGAGTTGCCGAAGGCCTCGATCAGGCTCGCGTTTTTGAAGGCCTTTTCGTACCAGCGCAGGGTAAAGCCGCGCCACACGGTCGTAAACCGCGAGTCGTTGAAGCTGAAGACCATCAGCGAGATCAGCGGCGCATAGAGAAAAACGGCGACCAGGGCCAGCCACGCCTGCAGCGGCCAGCGGCGCAGATATTCCAGCGGACCGGGCGGGATTTTGCGGGCTTTCACGGCTTCGCTCATGCCGTCCTCCCCGTATTCTTGCGCTCGACCAGTCCCTGGATGGCGATGCCGATAAAGGTCATGTAGACCAGCAGGAAGCTGAGCGCGGCGCCAAACGGCCAATTATTGGCACGCTTGAACTGGCTCTCGATCACATTGGCGATCATCTGCGAATCCGGCCCACCCAGCATGTCGGGCGTCAGATAGGACCCCAGCGCCGGAATGAAGGTGATCAGGATGCCCGAAGCGATGCCGGCGCCGGCCATCGGCACCACGACGTTGAAAAGCGTCGAGATATGCCCCGCGCCCAGATCCAGCGACGCTTCGAGATCGGAAGAGCACACGTCT
>CAMLLA010000155.1 GCA_946480525.1 uncultured Asticcacaulis sp.
TCGTGGAAGCTGTCACCGAGCAGGATCAACGTCTTCGGCCTATACCGCGTTACCAGCGCCTGAAGCCGCAGCAGGGTATCGTGCGTGTCGTAGGGCGCGACGGCCGAGCCGAATTGCGCCAGAAAGGTCGACTTTTCGAGGTGCAGGTCCGAGACGACCAGCGCGTCCTGTGCGGGCCAGTAAAGCGCCAGCCCGGCATCGAGTACCATTTCATGACCGGCAAAGACAATGTCACACCATGAGGCCATGTTCGACCTCTTCGATCAGGCGGTCGGCCGTGGCTTCCACGCTTTCCAATGCCAGCAGTGCCTCCATGCCGCCACCGGGCAGGCGCTCGGTGCGGACGTCAAGAATGACCGGCAGCGACAGTGGCGATGGACGCGGCAAATCCATGAAAACAATATGGTTCTGGAAATTGAGAATCATGTCGGTCAGGCGGTCGAGATCGAGCAGCTCGCGCATGGCATCGGCGCGGGCGAGGGTCAGCAGTACGTGGTCTGCATCATATTTGCGCAAGACATCGTAGATCAAATCGGTCGAGAACGTTACTTGTTTCAACGTCTTGCGTGAGGAATTGCTGTTCTGTTCGACGATGCCGGCGATGGTCGCCACCCGCCGAAACGACCGCTTCAGCATGGGTGATTCCGCCAGCCATTCTTCCAGTTCATCGGAGAGAATATCGGCAGACAGCAGGTCGTGGACGATGTCGGCCGTGACCGCCTCGACGCTGTTGATCGCCAGTCCGTAGTCGGTCAGGGTGAAACTGAGCGGATGCAGCCCCTGCCGCTCCATGCGCCGGCTGATCAGCATGCCCAGCGTCTGATTGGCGCGGCGGCCCTCAAACGTATAGACGACAAAGGCGTGCAGCTTGCCACGCGAAAACGACTCGACCAGCAGGTGTTTGCGGTCGGGCAGGACGGAGAACCGCGCCTGTAGCGCCAGCCAGTTGCGCACCTGTTTCGGCAGGGATTCTAGCGCACTGGCATCCTGAAGCAGACGCCGCACGCCATCGGCCAGGAAGGTCGACAGCGGCATCTGGCCGCCGGAATAGGTCGGCACCAGCGGCTCACTGGCGGCGCTTGCCCGTGCTTCCAGGGTCATGTCGTAGATGCGCTCGAAGGCCAGGACCTCGCCGGCGAAGTAAAAGGTGTCGCCCGGCCGCATCGACTGGCCGAACTGTTCCTCGATCGTACCCAGCATCTTGCCGCCGCGGCCGTGGCGCTTGCGCACCTTGAGCTTTCCGGCCTCGATAATGACGCCGATATTTTGCCGGTGACGCTGGACGACCGCTTTGGACGCTGCGATCCACGCGCCATCTTCATTCTGCACCAGGCGGTGCCAGCGGTCGTAGTTCCTGAGCACATAGCCGCCGTCGATGACGAACTGGAACAGCGACTGGAAAGCCTCACGTGTCACGTGGCGATAGGACCACGAGGTCCTGAAAATATCATAGAGACTGTCGGGCGTGACAGGCGCGCTACACGCTGCCGTCATAATGTACTGGATGGCGACGTCCTGGCTGCCGGGCAGGGGAAGGTCGCCGTCGAGATGGCGTTCGGCGATGGCGGTGATCGCTGCCTCGCATTCCAGTACTTCGAAGCGATTGGCGGGGACCAGGAAAGCCTTCGACGGCACATTGACCTTGTGGTTGGACCGGCCGATGCGTTGCAGCAGCCGTGACACCCCCTTGGGGGCGCCGACCTGGACAACGACATCGACGTCGCCCCAGTCAATGCCCAGCTCGATGGCGGAAGTGGCGACCAGCGCCCTGATCTTGCCCTCGGCCATCATGCCCAGGGTCTTCAGCCGCATCTCACGCGTCAGCGAGGCATGATAGATGGCGATCGGCAGGCTGTCGGTATTGGCCTCCCACAGGTATTGAAACAGCAGTTCAGCCTGGTGGCGGGTGTTGACGAAGACGATTGTGGTCTTGGCTTTCGCAATTTCCGCTACGATTTCCGGCACGGCGTACTGCGCTATGAAACCGCTGTAGGGGACCACGGCCTTGGTCTTGAGGACAACGACCTTGGGTGGCTTGCCGGCGGGGCTGTCGAGATGTTCGGCGGGCTTGCCCACTGGCCCCAGCCATTTGCAGAAGACGTCCGGATCGGATACCGTGGCTGACAGGCCGATGCGGCGATAGCCGGGACTGTAGACCTCAAGCTGCGCCAGGGCGAGCGCGATCAGGTCGCCGCGCTTGGACGCCGCGACCTGATGGATTTCGTCGATAACGACGGCTTTCAGCTTGCCGAACATCGCTGCCGCCTCCGGATAGGTCAGCAGCAACATCAAGGATTCCGGCGTCGTCAGCAGGATGTCGGGCGGCTTGGCGCGCTGGCGCTGGCGGCGATACTGCGTCGTGTCGCCCGTGCGGCTTTCGACGCGGACGGGCAGGCTTAACGCCTCGATGATCGCCAGCACATTGCGTTCGATATCGTAATTTAACGCCTTGAGCGGGGATATGTAGAGGGTGTGCAGGCCCTTGCCGCCGCCGCTTTCGGTGATGTCGATCAGCGAACCCAGGAATCCCGCCAGCGTCTTGCCGGTGCCCGTCGGCGCCGTCAGAAGCGTCGAGCGGCCGGCCTGGTAACGCGTGGCCATCTCTGTCTGGTGCGGCAGGATGGTCCAGCCCTGTTGATCGAACCACTGCTGAAAAGCTGACGGAATCCTGGCCATGCCGAAAGTATATGGCGTCGGAATATAAGGGTACAATGAGCCATCCCCGCGAATGGATCGAGGTCCGCAAAGAAGGCGTCTACTGCCGCGCCGGCGACTTCTATATCGACCCGATGCACCCGGTCGAGGTGGCGGTCGTTACCCACGGCCACGCCGACCACGCCCGCTCAGGCCACGGCCACGTCTTCGCGACGCCTGAGACTTTAGCGATCATGCGCAGCCGCTATGGCGAAGACCATTTCAACGGCGCTGAACATCCCATGCCCTACGGTCAGGCGCTGGAGATCAATGGCGTGAAGGTGTCCCTGCATCCCGCCGGGCACATATTGGGCAGCGCCCAGGCGCGGCTGGAATATGACGGCGCGAGTATCGTTTTTTCGGGCGACTATAAGCGCCGGTTCGATCCGACGTGTCTGCCGTTCGAGCCCGTTCCGTGTGATGTCTTTGTCACCGAAGCGACCTTTGCCCTGCCGGTCTTTCGTCATCCGCCACTGGAGGACGAGATCGCGCGCCTGCTGGTGTCGCTGGAGCAGTTTCCCGACCGCTGCCATCTGGTCGGCGTCTATGCGTTGGGGAAGTGCCAGCGCGTCATGGTGGCTCTGCGGCAGGCGGGGTATGCGGAGACCATCTATCTGCATGGCGCCATGGTCAGGCTGTGCGAGCTTTATGAGCAATTGGGCGTGACGCTTGGACCGTGGGATCTGGTGACGCCGGAGAATGCGAAGACCTTGGCCGGCAAGGTGGTGTTGTGTCCGCCGTCGGCCTTGAAGGACCGCTGGTCGCGCAAGCTGCCGGAGGTGCTGACGGCGGCGGCGTCTGGCTGGATGCGCATCCGGGCGCGCGCCAAGCAGAAGGGCGTCGAGCTGCCGCTGGTGGTGTCTGATCACGCCGATTGGGACGAACTTCTGCAAACTTTGAAAGATGTCGGCGCGCCGGAAGTTTGGGTGACGCACGGCCGCGACGATGCGCTGGTCTATGCCGCACACGAGATGGGGCTGAAAGCGCAGGCGCTGCATTTGCTGGGTTATGAGGATGACAGTGAATAGTTCCGGACAAATTTATGGGGCGCGGTCGCTCCCCCTCTCCCCACCTGAGGGGAGAGGGTGGCTTGGCTTGCCAAGCCGGGTGAGGGGTAAACCGGTGGCGGCCGCGCCTCGTCAGTCGGCCGGTAAGACCCCTCACCCCAACCTTCTCCCCTTGAAAGGGGAGAGGGGGCGTTACTGTGGCGAGGCAACACAATGAAAGCCTTTTCGCGCCTGTTGGAACGCCTCTATTACGAGCATTCGACGCTCGGCAAGGAACGCCTGCTGCTCGACTATTTCCGCGAGACGCCCGATCCGGACCGCGGCTATGCCGTAGCGATCATCGGTGACTCGTTGTCCCTGCCGAACTTCAAACGCGGCATGGTGCTTGATCTGATCCGGGCACGCACTGACCCCAACCTGCTGGCCATGAGCCACGACTATGTCGGCGAGTTGTCCGAAACCGTCGCACACTTGTGGCCGGGAAACCCGACAGACGAAGAGCTGCCGTCGCTATCCGATGTCGTTGACGCGCTGCGCCACACACCCAAGGCCAAACTGCCCGACTATGTCGCGGGGCTGCTCGACCGCATGACCTCGCCGGAACGCTGGGCGCTGCTCAAGATCGGCACCGGCTCTTTACGCATCGGCGTCTCTGCGCGCCTGCTGAAGCAGGTCCTGGCCAAATACGGCAACCAGCCCGTCGAGGCCGTCGAGACCCTGTGGCACGGCGTCGACCCGCCCTACGAGCCGCTGTTTGCCTGGCTGGAAGGCCGCGCGGAAGCGCCGGTCGTGCATGAAAAGCTGACCTTCACCCCGGTCATGCTGGCTCACGCGCTCGAGGAAAAAGACCACGGCCTGATCACGCCCGATCGCTATGCCGCCGAATGGAAGTACGATGGCATCCGCGTCCAGGTCGTCCATTCCGGCATCGGCCGGGCTTTGTTCACCCGCACCGGCGACGATATTTCAGGGTCATTTCCCGACGTGCTGGAACACCTGAATTTCCATGCCGTGCTCGACGGCGAACTGCTGGTCCAGCGCGGCGACGAGGTCGGCAGCTTCAACGACCTGCAGCAGCGCCTGGGCCGCAAGAGCCCGTCGGCCAAACACATCGCCGACTATCCCGCTGGCATTATCGCCTATGACGTCCTGATGCTGGAAGGCGAAGACGTCCGGCCGCGGAGCTATACGGAACGACGCACGCTTCTGGCCAATGCGCTGGACCACTATCAGCCGGCCGGCATTCGCTTGTCGCCGGAACTGCCCTATGCAGCCTTCTCCGAACTGGAAGACTTACGCGGCAGCGTCGATAACGCCTCGGTCATCGAAGGCCTGATGCTGAAACGCCGCGACAGCGCCTATGTCGCCGGCCGGCCAACAGGACCGTGGTACAAGTGGAAGATCAATCCGAAACTGGTCGATGCCGTCCTGATGTACGCTCAGCGTGGGTCGGGCAAGCGGTCGAGCTTCTATTCCGACTTCACGTTCGGGCTATGGAGCGGCAACCAGCTGCTGCCGATTGGCAAGGCCTATTTCGGCTTTACCGATGCCGAGCTGAAAGAACTCGACAAGTGGGTGCGGCACAATACGCTGCAGTCTTTCGGGCCGGTGCGTGAGGTCAAGAAAGAATTGGTGTTCGAAGTCGCTTTTGACGCCGTCCAGCGTTCGTCGCGGCACAAGTCGGGCTACGCCCTGCGCTTCCCCCGCATCAATCGCATCCGCTGGGACAAGCCGGCACAGGAAGCCGATCAGCTGCCGGTGCTGGAAACCCTGATCCCGCCGGGGTCATAGATCGAAGGCGCGGGTGTCGGGAACGTGCGTGCTCGGCACCTTGCTTTCGGCCTTGTCCTTGTCGTCGTCGCGCGCCCCTTCGGCGGGATCGTTCGTCTGATCATCTTCGATATCGAACGGTATCGGGTCCTGGTTGACGGTCGCATCGGTCATGAAAAAAGCTCCTGATTTCCAGAAAGATAGAATGATGCGATTCATTCTGGGCCTTGCGCCGTAAGGTTTCGATCATAAGCTTGTCATCGGTAACTTGCAAAAATCCCGATTACGAATTAAGATTGCGAATAACTCTCAATTGCATTACCTTTGAAAGGCGAGTGATCCGGAGGAGACGACTATGATGTTTTTCAAAGAGCCCACCTTGGACGACATCCTCAATGAGGACGCTATCATGCTGTTGATGGCGCGCGATGGTGTTCGTGCTGACGATGTGCGCCTGCTGATGAAAGACCTTCGTCTCCATTACACATCTGTCTCGCCCAACGACAGCAGGGTGGCATTGCCGCCGGCCGAAGTCGTGTCGATCGACACTGTGCGTTCGCCGGCATAGCGCAGGAGGTAGTGGGCGCCGCCGGCCTTGGGTCCCGTGCCCGACAGGCCTTCGCCGCCGAAGGGCTGGGAGCCGACGACCGCGCCGATCATTGAGCGGTTGACATAGAGGTTGCCGACCTTGGCCATAGCTTTGACGCGCTCGGCGGTCTCTGCCACGCGTGAATGCAGTCCCATGGTCAGGCCGTATCCGCTGGCATTGATGCGTGACACGACGTCCTCCAACTCGCCTGCTTTCCAGGTCACGACGTGCAGGATCGGCCCGAACCATTCCTGTTTCAGGTCTTCGACACGCGACAGGCGGATCAGGGTCGGCGGCACGAACAGGCCGGTTTTTGGGGCCGTCACCGTATGCACCCACTGGGCTTTTGCGCTGTCGCGATAAGCCATGAGCCTGTCACGCGCGGCTTCGTCGATGACCGGGCCGACATCGGTGCGGGCATCGGCCGTATCGCCCAGTATCAGGGCGTCCATCCCGCCCTTCAGCATATGCACAATGGTGTCGGCGACGTCCTCCTGGACGATCAGCAGGCGCAGGGCCGAACAGCGCTGGCCGGCGGAACGGAAGGCCGAGGTGATGACGTCATTGACGACCTGCTCCGGCAGGGCGGTCGAATCGACAATCATGGCGTTGAGCCCGCCGGTTTCGGCAATCAAGGGCACGATTGGGCGGCTGTCGTCTTCCAGCAGCGAACGGGCAATGGTGCGGGCCGTTGCGGTCGAACCGGTAAAGGCGACGCCTGAGACCTCGGGGCTACGCGTCAGGGCGGCGCCGACCTCCGGACCGCCCGGCAGGAAGTGCAGAACATCCACCGGAATGCCGGCCTCATGCGCCATCTGCACGGCGCGGTAAGCGATCAACGGGGTTTGCGGCGCCGGCTTGGCCAGGACGGTATTGCCGGCGACCAGGGCGGCTGCGACCTGGCCGAGGAAGATGGCCAGGGGGAAGTTCCACGGCGCGATACAGGCAAAGACGCCGCGGCCAGTCAGGCGCGTTTCATTGTGTTCGCCCGTCGGCCCAGGCAGGATTTCCGGCTGGAACTGCCGGCGGGCATTGACGGCGTAGTAGCGGCAGAAATCGACGGCTTCGCGGATTTCGGCGACAGCGTCGGCCAGCGTCTTGCCGGCTTCGTGGACGCACAGATTGATCAGCTCCTGCCGGTTGGCTTCGAGTGTGTCGGCCAGACGCTCCAGGCAGGCGGCGCGGTCCTCGACCGGCGTCGCATCCCAGCGTGCGGCGGCATGGTGTGCGGCCTTTGCGGCGCGGCGGACGTCGTCGGGCGTGGCTTCGACGATCGTGCCGACAGATGTGTGGCGGTCGGCTGGCCGCCTGACCGGCTTGGCCGTGCCGGTCACGGGCGCGCCGGAGACAAGCGCGGATGCCGCATAGGTCCTGGGTTGAGCAACGGCCGCCAGCGTCCGGTCGAGCGTCGCCCGATCATTGAGATCGAGGCCTTTTGAATTGATCCGGCCAGGGAAGATATCGGCGGGCAGGGGGATGGCCGGGTGCGGTCGGCCGTCGACCCTGGCGATGTGTTCGGCCGGGTCAGCCAGCAGGGTCGCTTCATCGACCGTCGGATCGGCCAGCTGATGGACGAAGGACGAGTTGGCGCCGTTTTCCAGCAGGCGGCGGACCAGATAGGCCAGCAGGTCCTTGTGCCCGCCGACCGGAGCATAGGTCCGGCAGTTGTAACCCAGGTCGCGGACCAGCCGTTCGTGCAAGCCTTCACCCATGCCGTGCAGGCGCTGGAATTCGAAGTCGCGGCGCGCGCCGGCCCAGGTCATCAGGGTCGCAACGGTCAGGGCATTGTGACCGGCGAAAGCCGGATAGATGTGGGAGGCATCCAACATGTCGCGAGCGCAGGCGAGGTACGACACGTCGGTCGCCGCCTTGCGCGTGAACAGCGGATAGTCGCTCAAGCCCTCGACCTGGGTCTTCTTGATCTCGGCGTCCCAGTAGGCGCCCTTGACCAGCCGCACCTTGAGGCGGTGGCGAGTGTCCTTGCCAATCTCTTGCGCCCAGGCGATCAGCGGCCGGGCACGCTTGCCGTAAGCCTGCGCCGCCATGCCGAAGCCGTCCCAGTCCTTGAGCAGCGGATCGCGCAGGATGCCGGCGATGATGTCGAGCGACATGATCAGGCGCTCGCTCTCTTCGGCGTCGATGGTCAGGTCGATGCCCGAAGACGCCGCGCGCAGGGCCAGGTGACGGATGCGTGCCGTCAGTTCGGGCACGCAGGCGGCGGCATTGGCGACTTCGTAACGAGGGTGAAGGGCCGACAGCTTGACCGAGACCGAATGGCCGGTATTGCCGGCCCGGCCTACCGCATCGATGGCCGCTTCATAGGAGGCGAAATAGCGGTCGGCGTCGGCAAAGGTCCGCGCCGATTCGCCCAGCATGTCGAACGAGGCGGTGAAGCCTTTGTTTTCAGGCTTGGCGGCGACATCGAGCGCTTCTTCGATGGTGCGCCCCATGACGAAGACCTCGCCCATCAGACGCATGGCGACGGCGACACCCTGGCGGATCACGGGTTCACCGACGCGCGCCACCAGCTTTTTCAGCGTGCCGGCCTGTTCCGGCTCGCCGACCAGGGCGCGCGTCAGGATCAGGCCGAAGGTAGCGGTATTGACGAGCTTCGACTCCGACCTGGCCTTGTGCGCAAGCCAGTCGGCGTCGGTGATCTTGTCACGGATCAGGAGGTTGGCGGTTTCGGGATCGGGCACGCGCAGGTACGCTTCGGCCAGTGACAGCAGCGCCACGCCTTCCTGCGTGTTCAGGCGGTATTCCTGCAGGAAGCGGTTCACCCAGCCAGTCGACTGCGCCGCCTTGAGGTCCTTCAGGATCAGGCGCGCCTC
>CAMLLA010000156.1 GCA_946480525.1 uncultured Asticcacaulis sp.
CCGGCCAGCCGAAAGGTGTCGTCTCGCCGCGATAATCGAAGCCGGTCCAGATGAACATGCCTGACATCCACGGGCGTTCCTGAACACGTCTCCAGCCTTCCTCGATGCTTAGCGAATTACCGGGCCGGCCTTGACGGTCATAGGCGTTCAGATGCGATTTTTCCCTGTCGTCGAAGTAGACGCCACGGGTCGTCAGGGTCGAGCCTTCTTCCGTCATGGCCGCCGGCTTGTCCGGGTGCGCGGCGTGGAAACCGTCGACATCATGCTGAGCGCCATAGTTGAACCCGATGACGTCCGCACCGACGGAGGTGCCCCTGCCTGACGAACTGGCTGCGACCGACGTACGGCGCGTCGGGTCCATGCGCTTGACGATGTCCTGCATCTCGATCGCCAGTCGTGTCCCCAGTTCGTTGCCTTCCAGCGCCCATTCCTCATTGCCGACTGACCAGAGAATGACGCTGGGGTGGTTACGGTCGCGCCTGACCATCCGCTCGAGTTGTCCCCGGATCTCCGGCGTCGTGCCCATCATCCGGTGCTCATCGATGACGAGCATCCCCAGTTCATCCGCGTCATCAAGAAGCTCCGGCGTCGGCGGGTTGTGCGACGCCCGGTAGGCATTTACGCCAAAGGACTTAAGCTGCTTGAGGCGCCAGGTCTGCAATCCGTCGGGAATGGCCGTGCCGACGCCGGCGTGATCCTGGTGATTGTTGGTTCCCTGGAGCTTGATGTTCTTGCCATTGAGGAAAAATCCCTTGTCGGCGTCCCAGGTAACTGTGCGCACGCCAAAACGGGTTTCATACGTGTCTGCGATTACGGCCCCGCGCGTGATCGTCGTCCGCAACCGGTAGAGATAGGGATCTTCCAGCGACCACAATCGCGCGCGGTCGAGGCGGAGGCTGGTGGCAAAATCGCGTGATGAGACGGCTTCGGCCGTCAGCCCTGCCGTTTCCGAAACAGCGACCATCTTGCCGTCTGCGTCCAGGACTTCCTGTTTTATGGCAAAGGCCTGGTCGCTCTTGGCATCGTTCACGACCGTCACATCGACGTCTATTCGCACCCCATCGCCTTGCACCACAGGTTTGACGAAGGTTCCCCATTTCGCCACGTGCAGCGGGTCGGTCTTGGTCAGCCAGACATGGCGGTAGATGCCGGCCCCTTCGTAGAACCAGCCTTCCTCCACGGTTGCGTCAGCCCGGACCGAAATGACGTTGCGGCCACCAAAGTTGATGTAATCGGTAATGTCATAACTAAAACCGGAATAACCGCTCGGTTCAGTGCCGATATAGTGGCCGTTCACCCAGACGGTGCTGTTGCGATAGACGCCGTCGAATTCAAGAGAAATGCGACGCCCCTTGTCGGCGGCGGGAATGTCCAGGTCCTTGCGGTACCAGCCGACGCTGTTTTCCGGAAAGGGATGGCCGATCGCCTTGGAGCCGTGGTTGGTGTTGCCGCGTGGATCGAAAGGCAGCTCGACCGCCCAGTCGTGCGGCAGGTCGACCTTGCGCCAGGCGACGTCGCTGAAGTCGGCATTGGCGGGACCGTCGCCATAACCGGCCTTGGCGAAGAAGAACGGTCTCAAACCGTACTGCATGTCCTTCTGGGCATCGTCGGCATGGCCGTAGGCAAATCGCCAGTCCTTGTCGATGTTCATGCGCTCACGGACAGCGGCCGTCGAAACATGGGCCGCCGTGGCCGCACAGGAGATGACCGGCGCGCCGGCACCAGCCGCGAGCGCCACTATCAAAAAGCCATTTTTCAAAACGCTCACGTTTTTCCCCATACGGAATTCAATTAGAGTGCCGCAGCAACGCTTTTTGGGCGCCACGCCGGTACTTGGGTCTACCATCCCGATCGCCATAGACCAATTCAGGAGGTCATCTTACTGTCTCGGTATAAGAATACCACCGTTCAAGTGATCCAGCTCGACAGGTCCTCGGTCTTGCACGCCTTGCCCGAACAGTCGATCATAAAACTGCCGCCAATCCAGCCGGCCGACCAGTCGATGAACCAGCGCTTGCCGTCCAGCGACCGGTAGAACCGTGTCAGGCGCGGCGGATAGAAGACGCCGTCGCGTCCCAGTGCCTTGAGGTCGGCTGGCGAATAAACGATGAACTGGCCGGGCACATTGACGATACCGGCGAACATCTGCGGATCAGCCACCAGGAAAAAGGTCCCTTCGGCACGCCGGCTGGTCCCGCCTCCGCCCAGCACCGCCGCCAGATCATCGTCCAGTCCCGGCTTATCGGCCGATTTCCGGCGTGGCGCGATCATGATGGCGCCCTTGTCGTGGCCCATGACCTTTTCCAGCACGGTGCGGGCTACCAAGGCCGTCGCTTCGTCCGTCGCTGCGCGGTAGGCGGTCAGCGGCATGGGATCGAAGCCGTCGTCAACGCCGTCGCCGTCGCTATCCTTCTGGTCCGGCTTGAGGCCCAGTCTCGCCTCTTCGATGTCGGTCATGCCGTCGCCGTCACCGTCCTGCGTCACGGTCGCCAGCGGGATGTCGAGATAAAGTCCGCCTGCCTCGCGCGCAAAGCTGAGGCCTACCGGCGGGAAGGTGATGGTGTTCGGATCGATTTCCTCGACACGGACCTCGACCTGAAGGCGCGGATTGGCGGGATCGTCGCGGTTGATCAGCGGCAGGCGCGAGCCCGCCGTCGCTACGTAGGGGAAGTGTTGCTGAAGTCCAAGATAGAGTTCAGGTCCCCAGGCATTGTCGTGCCGCAGGCTCATCCACAGCCCATAGGCGGGGATTTCGCCGGGCAGGTCGTAGCGCGCCGTCTCATACAGTACGGCCCCATCCTTGTTGCGTTCGCTGGGTGATAAGCCTTCGTGACGCAGAACGGCATGCGAGGGCACAGGCAGCTTTATCTTCGCGGGAACCTCAGGCGCGGTATCGTCGTCAGACCACGGCGTGATACCGGCAGGCAGCGGCTTTTCCGTCCACATTGCCGGTAGCTTGGTCACCGTAACGGTAACGGGCGTCGTGGGGACCGACGCTTTTGCGGTGCCTTCGCGCCAAGCCGCGATACGCGCCTTCCAAACCGTGGCTCGCGCAGCGGCACCTTCCGGGACGAGGTCGTCTATACCGTCGTAGCCGACAACACCACGGCCGAAATAGGGTTCCGAAGGTACCGCGACATCACTGCCGATATCGCGGTAACCCGCGCGGTCCAGGCGCTCCGCCAGCAACGCCTTGACCGCAGGTGTGGCGCCGAGCGCAAAACTGACGCTACCCTCCCGGCTGCTGCGTTTGCACGCCTTGTCGTCCTTGGCGCACGGCCGGCCCAGTACATAGAGGTCGAACAGTTCGGCATCGTTGATGACGGGCGAAAAGGCGTCACGGACCAGATCGGTGTCTTCGTCCCTACCCGCCAGGCGACCGAT
Source organism: uncultured Asticcacaulis sp. (assembly GCA_946480525.1). Next base: position 3,385 of record CAMLLA010000156.1, read on the forward strand.
CAGCGCCATCCCCGCGGCGGCATCCCCCTGACGCCACAGGGCGGCGGCCATATTGCGCGCGAAGACATTGCCGGCCAGCACCGCATCCTTATCGTCGCCGCGCGTCTCCAGCCACACAGGCAGCAGCTCATCCCCCGCTTCGCGATAAAGGACTACGGCGTCGGCATCGAGGCCCATGTCCAGCAGCGCCAACATCATGTAGCGCGACAGGGCCGCCCGCCATGCCTGCGTCTGGGGCGTCTTGGCCAGCCGCCCGTATGTGGCCTCGATCGCGCCCAAGCGGAGGCTTTCGCTGTCGGGGGTATTGTCGCTCCACCTCGGTTGAAGGACCCGCGGCATCAGGCCGGACGGATCGGCCGGCAGCCCCTGCAGCGCCGCAATCAGGTGGGGTCCTTCCGTTCCGTAGTCGGCCAGCCGGAAAAAGACCGACACCGCCGCCGGATGCGTTTTCGCCAAGCGAATAAAGACCTGCGGCTCGGTATCGACGACCGTGCCAATGACGAACAGCAACTGCCCCTTGGGCTCCTTCATCGCCACTTCGGCGGTCAGGTCATAAAGCTTCTGTCCCGGCGCAAACGGAACGACTTTCGGCGCGCGATCGTTGCGCGACGCCTCGCGGAACGCCACGACTTCGATAAGGACGTCGGCGTAGCGCCGGGCTGTTGACGTATCGACGCCAATGCGGTGACCGAACTCGACGATTGCCTCATCCTCGGTCTTCGTCGCCTGCGATGCAGCATAAAGGACATCTTCCCAATTCGCCGGGTCAGACGCGCCATAACGCCCCCACGTTTCCTCGACGAACATCTGCCAGCCTGTGCGCGTCTCGTCGTCGGCACACGCCGGCATGGCTACCGTCATCAGACCGATCGCCAGGATGCTGGCCGACAAAAACCTGATAAGATACTTCATGATATTTCCCCCTCGGTTGCACAGGTCTACCACACGCAACGCGTGTCCGCATCTCATTAAGGTCGGTCGCTAATCAGGTTTGGATCGCGATGAGCCGCTTTTACGGACATCTCATGGGCGGCCGTGTACATCATTAAAGGGGCCAATTATAATGATATGTGACATCATGGAGTACATATAGGCGTCGATAGGAATACCGTGCGGATTACCAGACAAAAGAAGCAGGAAAACCACGACCGGATCGTTACGGTCGCGTCCGGATTGTTCCGTGAGCGCGGCTTCGATGGCGTCGGTGTGGCGGACCTGATGGAGCAGGCTGGTCTGACCCACGGCGGCTTCTACAACCACTTTGCCTCCAAAGAGGACCTGGTCACCGAGGCCGTGGCAAAGGGCTTTAGCGACACGGCGTCGCAGTATGCCGGGATCGACGCCGTTACCGCCATCGAACTCTATGTTTCGCGCCAGCACCGCGACAGCCGGGGGCAAGGATGCACCCTGGCGGCGCTGGGTTGCGAAGCGGCCCGTCAATCAACGGAAACCCGGTCGGTGTTCAGCGCCGGCATCGAGGGCCTCATTGGCGTCTTTCAGGAGGACATGGTGAAAAACCACGCCGCCGGTCCCGACGCCCGCGCCCAGGCCATCAGCGTTCTGGCCCAGGCGGTCGGTGCGTTGATCCTATCCAGGGCGTGCCCGGACGATTCGGCCCTGGCGGATGAAATTCTCGACGCCTGCCGTCCGGATTGCCTCGACGCCATTGAAAACCGGGCCCGTGACCGGCAGTAGCCGATAACGTCTCCCGGGGTTCAATCAAGAACCTTGATAACGACCTTTCCCTTCGCCCGCCCGGATTCGACATAGGCCAGCGCCTCCGCGGTTTGCGCGAACGGGAACACCCTGTCGACGACGGGCCGGACCACGCCGGCCTCGATGAGCGCGGTGATCTCGGCCAGTTGCTGGCCTTGAGCGCGCATAAACAGGAAGGCGTAGCCGACACCGATGCGCCTGGCTTTTTTGCGCACCTTGCCGCTCAGCAGTCCCATGACAAATGTCAGGATGGGGTTCAGGCCGATGTCCCTGGCGAAGGCCGGATCGGGCGGGCCGGAAATCGAGACGAGTTGGCCGCCCGGCTTGAGGACACCCAGGGAGGCGTCGAGTGCCCCGGCATCCTGGCTGTTCAGCACGAAATCGTAGCCCGACAGCACGTCTTCGAAGTTCTGCGTCTTGTAGTCGACGACGACATCGGCGCCCAGGCTTTTGACCAGGTCGATATTCGTCGTGCCTGTCGTCGTGGCGACGGTGGCCCCCAGATGCTTGGCGAGCTGGATGGCGAAGGTGCCGACCCCGCCGGAACCGGCCTGGATAAAGACCTTCTGGCCGGGCTTTATCCGGCCTTTTTCAACGAGTGCCTGCCACGCCGTCAGTCCGACCAGCGGGATGGATGCGGCTTCCTCCATATTGAGGTTTTCGGGCTTGCGCGCGACATCGGCAGCGTCGACGGCGATGAACTCGGCAAAGGTCCCGGCCCGGTGATCGCGCGGGCGCGAATAGACCGCGTCCCCCACCTTGAACTGTCTGACCCGGGGCCCGGCTTTGATAACGGTCCCGGCAACGTCGTGTCCCAGGATGAAGGGCGGCCGATAGGGAAGGAACGCCTTGAACTCGCCATCGCGGATTTTCGCATCCAGTAGGTTGACCGCGGCGGCGTGAACGCGGATCAGAACGTCATTGTCCCGCAATACCGGCTCAGCGACGTCAGCGAGGCGTATGGCGCCGCCCTTCTGGTATGTGTCGACGACGAAGGCCTTCATGGCTGTCTCCGGTTTAATTACGCGGCCAGGAAGGAAAGCGCCTTCGGCACAAAATCGCCATGGTACTGGAAGATCCCGCCGTGCCCGGCATCCTCATAGATGACCAGTTCCGCGCCCGGGATGCGACGCGCCATGTCGACGCTGTTGACGGTCGGCACCATGACATCATTGTCCCCGTTCGCGACCAGAACCGGAATGTTGATCGCGCCAAGATCCTGGGGCGCCTGCCGGCCCCAGGCCTCGACCGCTTTCAACTGGCGGAGAAAGGCGCTGTTTGACGGGCCTTTGTCCCGGTTGACCTTGCGTTCCTTCAGCCGGTCCAGGAAGGCTTTCGCCGCTTTCTGACCGTTCTTTGTGGAGGTGAAGAACAGATAGAATTTCGGATCGCGGAAGGTCAGAAGCGCTTTGAAGATAAGCGGAAAGGACACTGCGCCCATCTGTGCGATGCCTTGGCCGCCGGCGGGACCGGTGCCGGTCAGGATGAGTTTGCGGACGAGATGGGGCGCCTTCAGGACGAGGTCCTGCGCGACAAATCCCCCGAGGGAGAAGCCGAGCAGATCGATCTTCTCAAAGCCGAGCGCGCCGATCAGGGCGATCATGTCGCGCGCCATTTCGTCTATGGTCAGCGGCGCTTTTCCGCCCGACGACCCGATGCCACGATAGGAGGTCGCGATCACCCGGTGTTTGCTGGCGAGACCATCGACAATCCGCGGATCGAAATTGTCCAGAACCCCGGACCAATGGTTGAAAAGAACGAGCGGCACACCGTCGCGTGGACCAATGTCACGATAGGAAAACGGAGTGCCTACAACGTCGATCGAAAGGTTGGGCGCGTCAATGTAGGACAGGTCCGTCCCGGCATTGGTCGTTGGATGGGTCACTGACAACTCCGCTACCGGCCGTACCGTCGCCTACGGCAACAGTCAGCTTTGATCATCTGCATCTTTGATGACGAATATCATCATTTTTATAAATGATATTCATCATCAAAGATGTCAAGCGGATTCAGGGCAATATGGCGAAAAGCGTAGACGGGCTGTTTTCGAAACCGGCTGGCGTCGGACGGTGACTTACCCGCATCGTTATGGCATCGAAGGGAGCGCGCGAATGTCGGCAACCTCAAAACTCCGCCTGTCGAAACAGGCGGAGTTCGGTGTTTCAAGCTGGCAAGCGGTGATCATAGACATCGCGCAGGCGCTGCCAGCCCGGCCAGAAGGCAGGTGCGGGCTTGCCGGTCGTAACGGCCGTCAGGATGTCCAGATGCATATGCCAGCCGGCACCGACCATCAGCATGGTGCCGCGTTCCGGGATACGGCTATGGGTTACGGTCAGCAACACCTCATCGCCCTTTTGCGCCAGGTCGAACGAGACGTCGCCGGTGCCTTGCCAGGTGAAGGACAGCTTGCGCGGCGGGTCGCAAACGACGACGCAGCTTGTCATGCGTTGTTCTTCCGGAAAGTCGGGCAGGCGCTCACTCGGCGGATCGGACAGTTCGTCATTTCGCCAGATGAATTCGAACGGCAGGCCGTCCTGCAGGTCCATGTCGCCAGCCGCCAGCCAGGTCTTGCGCAGGTCGCTTTCGGTCAGGTAGGCCCAGACGCGTTCGATCGGGCCGGGCAGCAGGCGCTCGAGTTTCAGCGTCGCCGGTTCGATCAGGACACCAAAGGTGTCGAGGGTAGCAGAGTCGTTCATTCCGTGTCTCCTTCTGAGGTTTGGGATTGTTTGCGGGCATCGTCTTCGCGCAGGCGCTGTTCGAGCAGGTCGAGGCGGCTGGTCCAGAAGCGTTCGTAGGCGCTAAGCCATTGATGGGCGCTGGCCATGGGACCAGGATCGAGGCGGCACATATGGGTGCGGCCGCGGACCTCGCGCCGGATCAGGCCGGCGGCTTCCAGCGCCTTGATGTGCTTGGACGCCGCCGCCAGCGAGATGTCGAACGGCTCGGCCAGTTCGCTGACGGTGCGTTCGCCGTTTGAGAGTTGGCGAAGCATCTGGCGCCGCGTCACATCGCCCAGCGCATGGAAGACGGCATTGAGTCGGGGGGATTCTAATTCAACCATGTAGTTGAATATATGCGCATGCAAAATAATAGTCAACCGATCGGTTGAATAATTTTAGCGGCGATAGGTAACGCCGATGCTGACCGCGCGGCGATTATCGTAATTGACGGTGCCGTCGCCCGAACGCTGGATCATGATGGCGTCGTCCAGCGCGTTTTCGACCGACAGATTAAGCGTCAGGCGATCGCTCAATGGATAGCCGATATCGATGTTGAGCCGTGTCGACGGATCGAGCGTCAAGGTGTTGAGGTCGTCCTCGAAGCTCTCGCCGTCAAGGATCACGTCGGCGTTAATCCGCGTCTTGCCGAGTTGCGAGCGCAGACCGACCGACAGGCTGTATTCCGGTGCCTGGGCCGGCCGTTTGCCATCCGCCGGCTGGCCTGGTGCCTCGACGCGGGCATGCGTCCAGGTCGCGGAACCGGTCAATGCCAGACGCTCGTCAATGGTATAGGCGCCGCGCGTTTCGGCGCCGTGGGCGTTGATCCGGCCCAGGTTTCGGCGCTGGCGCAAGGTGCCGCCGGCCGGGATAAAGCCCGCGGTCGGGAAGGTACCCGGGCCTGTGCCGATGGTGACATTGGCGATGGGATCTTTCAGCGTATTGGCAAAAAGAGTGGCGTCGATAAAGCGATCGCGGCCTGGCGTGCGTAAGCCCAGCTCAAAGCCGGTCAGGGTCTCGGGCTTGAGGCCGGCATTGGCCTCGGTGACGTCATTGCCGACGCGGAA
>CAMLLA010000157.1 GCA_946480525.1 uncultured Asticcacaulis sp.
GCTCCAGGGCGATAACACCGAGCTTCTGGTTATTCGCCGTGACCTGCTTCTCGATCCGGTCGCGATGCGCGACTACGTCTATAGCGAGCCAACCTTCGTCAATCCTGACGGCAGCCGCAAGTCTGGCTGGAGAACGCAACTCGGGGCAGATGGCAAGCCGAACTACGATCCGGCGCGTATTTCCGAAATCGTCGAAACCACGACCAATGCATACCTGATGATGAATTTCGGCAAGGAATTCGACAACGGTATGTCGATCGACGGCAATTTCGGCGTGCGTTATACCACGACGGACCTCGCCTCGGACGGTTTCATGGCCTACCGGTCGTTCGATCAGGATCAGCAAACCGCTTCGACGGTGGATGCTCCTCGGACACCCGATGCCGAATCGCACGACGCGCCGCAGGACTATCTGCCGGAAACCACGCGCTGGCTGTGTCCTGCCCTTCCGGCCCCGCCGGCAGCTGGCTATTACGCGGCTTGTCCGTCTGGCAACATCGGCAAGTCTGAAGCCAGAACGGTCGCAGTTGAGGATGACGCTTACTGGCTACCGTCGTTCAACGTGAAGTGGAACCTCAATTCGGAAATGCTCATCCGCTTCGGCTACAGCAAGAACCTGAGCCGTCCGAACGTTCAGGATATGCGTGCCGGTCAGCAGACATCTGCGATCACGACCAGAACGTCGTATCCGTCAATCCCGTCATGCACGCCACTACCTGGCTGTACGCAAGATCCATTGTTCGGTGTCGACCGTGGCGCCCAGAACATCACGCTCGACCAGATCCGGGTTACCGGCGGCAATCCGTTCCTAAAGCCGACCACAGCCTCCAACTACGATCTGTCGTGGGAATGGTACTTCCAGGGCGGCACGCTCTCGACCGCCGTCTTCAAGAAGGATCTCCAGAATATCATCCAAGGCGGCGACATAACGCTTGGCTCCATGACGCTCGACGGCAAGACCGTGAACGTCGTTTATGGCGGTCCGGTGAATGCTGATGAAGCCAATCTTCAGGGTATCGAATTGGCCTATCAACAGTTTTATGACTTCTTGCCGGGGTGGATGTCGCACCTTGGCCTGCAAACGAACTTCACCTACATCGAATCCAGCGCAACACCACCGCCCGCGTACATCGACGCGAACGGTGACGGCGTGCCGGACGACTTCGGTACGATCTATCGCTTTGGGGTGAACGACCTTCTCGGCCAGTCCAAGTACATCTTCAACGTCGTCGGCATCTATCAGGACGACAAGTGGGAAGCCCGCCTGGCCTACAACTGGCGGTCGGAAAACTTGACGTCGTACCGCGACTACATCACCGGCGACCCCATCTATAACTCGGATGTTGGCTTCCTGGATGGCTCGTTGAAGTACAACATCAACCGTCAGGTCCAGATCAGCCTGAACGCGTCCAACCTGCTGGATACGAAAAACAAGGCCGAGGCGCAGATCAACGCCAATGGCGGCCGGGTGGACCGTTTCAGCTTCCTGAACGACCGCCGCTTCGTGTTCAGCGTGCGTTACCAGCACTAAGCCAAGTGTAAGCGTATAATCTGGCAAGGGGCGGATTTTTCCGCCCCTTGCTCAGATCCCTAAACGCCGGGCTTAGGCGCTGCTGATTGCCTTCGGCTTGACGCCGTTCGGAGCGAAAAGGAATTCCCGTCATGAAGAAAATACTAACAAAACTGGCTATCATCCTGGCAGTTGGCACATCGGTTGTGGCGCCTGGCGTGGTTGCCGCCAAGGCGCCGGTATACAAAGCCGCCGGACCGAAGGGCGGCGTCGGCTACACGACATCGTCCATGGGTGAAAACCGATATGCCGTTGTTTATACGGGCGATTCACGCATGAAGCGCGATGTCGTCGCAAACTATGCCCTGCTCCGCGCTGCCGAGCTCACTTCGGAATCGGGGTTCGAGTGGTTCGCCGTTCTCAGCACCTCGGTCAAGGACATCGAAGTCGGAAGTGCCGATGACATGGCCTCACGCACCGGACAGTTTATGGGCAACCCCAATTCTGCGACGACTGGCGCAGGATCGGATCAATCGGCGGGCAGCGGGGGCGGTGACGCCAATGTTGCCATGGGACCGTCCACAGGCGGCTTTGGCGGCGGGGATGTTCCGCCGGCGGTTCTTGAACGCTGGAAGCCGAAGAAAGTCGTCCAGGCGCTCCTGATCATCCAGATGGGCAAGGGCGATAACGCCACCTTCCCCGACGTGACGAAACAGCCGGAAATCTTCGACGCCAAGTCAACGACAGAGGAAATTCGCGCCGCCATGAAATAGGCGCGTCCAGAGTACGGCGCGTTGGGGTGAACACATTCCTTTGCACCGTACTCACCGACCACGTCAATATATCCTAAGCGATCCATCCGACTTAAGCAAGAAATCGAGCCGCTCGATATCGAATGCTGTCAATTTCCAAATTGAATTGCACGTTTACATGAATTTCATTTATTAAATTTAATAACATTATTCGAAAATATACATATTTTCATATTAATTACTTGACATGAGTAAGTCCACATTTTACCGTCAACACGGCTTCAACTCTTCTCCCGGAAGATTGTCCCGCCCCTATAGGGTGCCGCAGCCAAGATAGGCGGCACCCTTTTTTTCAGGTTTCGCCCCAACCGCAGCCAGATCGCGCTGGCTGCGGTTGGGGAAATCGTTTCTTGTGTGCCGACGAAGGCGGCGGTGGATGGACGTGCAGCTATATGAAATCGGTCAGTCCAGGTCACGCGTCGTTGTGATCGACGACTTTCTGCCTGAGGCGAAACGGGCCGTCGACCTTGCTGCAGCCATGGCCCCCTTCCCTCCGGAAGGTGAAACAGCCTATCCCGGCCGGCGCCGGCAGATTAATCCGGACGACACAGCATCGCATTATGTCATGGCAGCCATGAAAACCGTGGCGCCTTTGATCGGTGACGTGTTCTCATCCTCGGGTTTTCGCCTGCTCGAGGCGAGCTTTTCCCTCGTAACCACTCCTCCCGAAGCCCTCAGCGCCGTGCAGCGCCTTCCGCATTTCGACTGGGCCGACCCCGCCATCCTTGCCGTCCTGCATCACCTTCATGACGTGCCGGACACCGGAACATCCTTCTACCGTCACATTGCTTCCGGGGTGGAGCGCGTCGATTCCGAAACTGCGCCACGGTTACGCCAGGCCATGCAGGACGAGGACGCACGCCTTGGCACGGCCGAGGGATTCACAACCGGAACCAGCGATCGCTACGAAAAGATTTTCCATGTCGAGGGGCGCTTCAACCGGTTGGTAATCTACCAGGGCGCCCTGCTTCATTCCGGCGACATTCCTGAGGATTTCGCGTTCAGCAGCGATCCCCGCACAGGACGCCTGACCGGAAATATTTTTATCCGGATCAATGCGCCTATTCTTGCCAATCCGGCCACTGCTGGAAACGCGTAAAACAGGATGCCGAAATGAGTGAAAATCCGGAGGCGATAACAAGCATATGCATCCTGGGCGGCGGCACGGCCGGCTGGATGACCGCTTCAGCCCTGGCGCACAAGCTTCAAGGGTTGCCCATTGCCATCACACTCGTCGAATCGGACGAGATCGGAACGGTCGGCGTAGGGGAAGCAACGCTGCCCCATATCCGCAGCTTTAATACGGCGCTCAACATAGATGAGGTGGTTTTCATGAAAGCCACCGAAGCCACGTTCAAGCTGGGCATCGAATTTTGTAACTGGGGCCGTGTGGGCGACCGCTACATCCATCCGTTCGGGGATTATGGCGAGAAGATCGACGGTGTCCCCTTCTACCAGTACTGGCTGCGGCTGAAGGAACTGGGCGAAGTCTCGCGCCTGGACGACTATGCCTATCCCATCGCCATCTCCGAGGCGAACAGGTTTCGCCACCCGTCGGCAAATCCGGACGAGATCGAGTCGACCTTCGGATACGCCTATCAGTTCGACGCCACGCGATATGCCGCGTTTCTGCGTCAGTTCGCCGAAGGCCGCGGTGTATCCAGGCGCCAGGGGAAGGTGGTCGACACCCGGCTGAACGCGGAAAACGGGCATGTCGCGTCATTGACGCTGGACAGCGGCGAGGTCGTGGCCGCCGATCTGTATGTCGACTGCTCCGGGTTTCGCGGCATCCTTATCGAGCAGGCGTTGAAAACAGGGTACGATGACTGGAGCCGCTGGCTGCCGTGCAACCGCGCACTGGCCGTTCCAACGGAATCGCGTGGCGCCCTTACGCCTTTTACCCGTGCAACCGCCCTTGAGGCTGGATGGCAGTGGCGGATACCCCTTCAACATCGCACCGGCAATGGCCACGTCTATTGCAGCAGCTTCATCAGCGACGACGACGCGGCAAGCCGCCTGCTCGGCAACCTGGACGCCCCCGCCCTGGGCGACCCGCGGCAACTGTATTTTACTACCGGCCGCCGCCGCCGCTTCTGGAACCGCAATGTCGTCGCCATTGGCCTTGCCGCTGGGTTTCTCGAGCCGCTCGAGTCGACCTCGATCCATTTGATTCAGGAAGGGATCACCGAACTGTTGCAGATCTTTCCCGACAAGCGGTTTCTTGAGTCCGACATGGATGAGTATAACCGGCGCATGGGCCTGAATTTTGAGCGGGTGCGGGACTTCCTTCTGCTCCATTACGTGGCAACCCAACGCGACGATAGCGAGATGTGGCGGTACTTCCGCAATATGGCGCTTCCCGACAGTCTGGATGAGAAGATCCGGGCATGGCTCACCCGCGGGCATCTCATTCGTTACGAGTTCGGCGTCTTCCTTCCGCCCAGCTGGATTGCCGTTATGCTTGGGCAAAACCTGGTGCCGCGAAATTATGACCCCCGTGTGGGCCGGTTACCTGAACAGGCACTGCGACAGGCGGGCAGGAGTCTGAAACAACGGGTGCATGACGCAGCCGCCGCCACGCCGGACCACGGCGCCTATATCCGGAAGATGGGCGCCGCCTCCGACACCGGCCCGCTTGTGGCGGGAAGGGGTTAGCCATGACGTCTGCGAACCTGTCACCTGGCCGGCCGGCCGGACTTAGAATAGTGGTCTGCGGGGGAGGGCTGGCGGGCTGCATGACCGCAGCGGCTCTTGCCGCCTACAGGTCTGAAGCTCTCGACATCACATGGATTGCCTGCAAGCCGGCGCCGGACGCCGATATCTTTTACGGTAACGTCGCGCCGCCAAGCGCTTATGAGTTCAATCTGGCGCTCGGGCTCGCCGAGCCGGACCTGCTTCTGGAAAGCGACACGGCCTTTTCCTATGGCACCCACTACAGGTCCTGGGGGGAGCGTCAATTGGACTGGGTCCAGGCCTTCCACCTGCCCTTGCCCGTCCTCGAAGGGGTGCCGTTTCACCATTACCTGACGCAGCAAGGCATCGAAGAGCTGGAGCCTTTTCTTGTATCGGCCCTGGCCGCCCGCCGTGGAGCCTTTGCGCATCCTCCGGAAGACCATGGCAATCCCCTGTCCCGCGCCGAATACGGCTACCATTTCGACACCGAGGACTATGGACGCCTGTTCGCCAGTGCCGCCGTCCGCGCCGGTATTTCGAGGATCGACGCAGAGATTGCCGGCCTGGATATGGCCGATGGCAATATCAGCGCCGTTCACTTGAGCAACGGCCGAACCGTCACAGCCGACCTTTGGGTGGATGCCACGGGGCCACTGGCCCAGTTGCTGTCACAGGCCGGTGCAAAAGCCCTCGGCAACCGACACCTTGTCGCACACCTTGCCCGCACGCAGGCAGATGATGCTGCGGGTGGCGTCACGGTTGTAACAGGTAATCCCGATGGCTGGCACGCACGGACCCCGCTGCGGTCTTCGGTTCTGTCCCTGACCGTGGCGGACGCGGAGAAAACACCGGACCTTCAGAGGCACGGCCAGGCTCTCTCCATGCGATCCGCCACAGCAACGATAGGACGGCGGGAAGCCGCGTGGTTGGGCAACTGCGTCGCAATCGGCCAGGCGGCATGCGTCGCAGAGCCCCTGACGCCCGCCCCGATGATTTTGCTGCAGCGGGACGTAGAGAGGCTGCTGACCCTGCTGCCTGTTTCAGACGACATGGCGGTCGAACGCCGGGAGTTCAATCGCCAGGCGGAGGCCGACTTCGCCCACGCCGGACTGTTTACGGGAGCCCTGTTTAAAACGCCCCCCCTATCAGGTTCTTCCTATTGGCGTCAGGCCTGCGAAGAGCCCGACGACGACCGTCTGCTGCGCAAGATCGAACAGTTTGAAAGCCGCGGGCTGCATGTCGCTTATGACCTCGAGCCCTTCAGTCCCGAAGACTGGCTCATCCTCCATTACGGCATGAGGCGCAAACCCGCCCGGTACGACCGGACCGCCGACCGTGCCGACCGGGCAGGCGTGAGGACCTATCTTGAGACCTTGCGCCGCGAGATCGACGGTCTGGTCCGGTCCATGCCGCCGCATGGCGTCTATCTGAACGGCCTGACCAACTATCTGCGGCAAAACAAGGGATAATCCGTGACGTCTTATTTGAAGGAAATCGTCATCCTGGGCGGCGGTTCGGCCGGCTGGATGACGGCCGCAGCCCTGTCCAGCCTGGTCGATCCGGAAAAGGTCTCCATCACCCTGGTTGAGTCCGACCAGATCGGTACGATCGGCGTCGGTGAGGCGACCATACCGGACATCATCAACTTCAATCGCTTGCTGGGGATTCAGGAAGACGAGTTCATGAAGGCGACCCACGCTACGTTCAAGCTGGGCATCGAATTCATCGACTGGGGACGCAAGGGGGATGCCTATATCCACCCCTTTGGTACACACGGTGTCGATATGAACGGTTTCGACTTCCATCAGTATTGGCTGCGCGCTCGCGCGGCCGGAGATCCGTACCCGATCGACGACTACAGTATGAGCGCCGTCGCCGCACGCGAAGGGCGGTTCGACCTGCCGGGAACGAAATCGAATTCGCCACGGGCCCATATCCGTTATGCGTACCACTTCGATGCGACCCTGTATGCGCGTTATCTGCGCAATTATGCCGAACAGCGTGACGTCCGCCGCATCGAGGGTAAGGTCGACGAGGTCGTGCTGGCGCCGGAGTCGGGCAATATCGAGGCGCTTCGTCTCGACAACGGCCTCACGGTCAAAGGCGACCTGTTCTTCGACTGCACAGGGTTCAGCGCCCTGCTGATCGGGAAAACCCTGGGCGTGGGCTACAACGACTGGAGCCATTGGTTGCCCTGCGACTCGGCGCAGGCCGTGGCCTGTACGCACGCCGGACCGCTTTTGCCCTACACAAGATCGACTGCCAGGCCCGCAGGTTGGCAATGGCGCATTCCCACCCAATCCCGGACCGGCAACGGCCACATCTACAGCCAGGCCTTCATGGAGGATGCAGAGGCAAGCGCGATCCTGCTCGCCAACCTTGATGGCCAGGTCATGGGGACGCCACGGCAGATCCGCTTCAAGGCGGGGCACAGGCAAACCTTCTGGAAGAACAACTGCATCGCGATCGGGCTCTCGGCCGGCTTCCTGGAACCGCTGGAATCGACCTCGATCTATCTTATCCAGGAAGGAATCAGCCGGTTTGTCGCGCTTTTCCCGGATGCGTCGCTGCCCATGGTCATCCGTGAAGAATATAACCGGCACATGCGCACCGAGTTCGAGCAGGTGCGTGACTTCATTATCCTGCACTATTGCGCAACCGAACGCGACGACACGCCCTTCTGGAACTATTGCCGCAATATGAGCATCCCCGACACCTTGCGTCACAAGATCGACCTGTTCAGGACGGCCGGCCGGTCCTTCCGCTACGAGGAAGAGCTGTTCTCGCGGACCAGTTGGGTGGCTGTATTCCTTGGACAAGGCGTCATACCGCGAACCTGCGATCCCGTGATCGCCGCGCTGCCATACGACCCTGTGGCCAGTAGTCTTGCGTCCATGCGCGCCGCGATGGCGGCCGAGGCCGGGCGAATGCCGTCCCATTCCGCCTTCATCAAAGGCTACTGCCCGGCCGAAAGCGCCTGATGTCCACAGCGAAACAGAAACCCATGGAAGACCTGAGAATTCGGAAGATCGTTATTGTCGGCGGCGGCACCGCCGGCTGGATGACGGCAGCGGGCATGTCGAAACTTATGCCGGCGGGCGAGGTCGCGGTCCGCGTCGTCGAGTCCGATGCCATTGGAACCGTTGGTGTCGGCGAGGCGACGATCCCGCACATCCTGTATTTCAACCGCCTTTTGGGACTGGACGAAAACGACTTCATCCGGAAGACCAACGCGACCTTCAAGATGGGGATCGAATTCGTCAACTGGGGTCGGCTGGGGCAAAGCTACATCCATCCCTTCGGCCCCTACGGCGCCAATATGGAAGGCATCCATTTTCACCATTTCTGGCTGCGGTATGCCAACCTCGGCAAGGCCCCCTCTCTGGACCAATATAACCTGATGGTGCGCGCCGCGCGCGCCGGAAAGTTCCAGCGCCCGGATCCGGGCAGGATCAATACGCCGCTCTCGTCCATCTCCTATGCGTTTCACTTCGACGCCAGCCTGTATGCGCGTCTGATGCGCGAGCACGCGCAGAGCCGGGGCGTGGTCCGGACAGAAGGCCGCATTACGCAGGTGGTTCAGGATCCGTTGTCCGGCAATATCCAGAGCGTCGTCCTCGATAGCGGCGAAACCGTCGAAGGCGACCTCTTCATCGATTGCTCTGGCTTCCGCGGGCTTCTGATAGAACAGACGCTCAAGGCGGGTTACGACGACTGGAGCGCCTACCTGCCCTGCGACCGCGCCGTCGCGCTGCCGTGCGAAAAAAACGGCGACCCTCTGCCCTATACGCGCGCGACCGCAAAGGCTTCAGGCTGGCAATGGCGCATCCCGCTTCAGTCAAGAACC
>CAMLLA010000158.1 GCA_946480525.1 uncultured Asticcacaulis sp.
TTGCGAAATGGCCAGAGCCATCAGGGCGAAACCGATGACGCCACGCACCGCCCGGAACTGATGAAACCAGGCGCCCGTTTTCAGCTTGCCCAGGCGTACCTGGCGCCCGAACCAGACCAGCCCCAGGAACAGCACGACCGCCCCGACAATCCAGATCACGCCACTGCCTCGTCGGCGGGGTGTTCAAGTCCCAGGGACTGCATAAGCGCCAGCAGTTCCTGGCGCGCCGCCACGTGGCTCATGGTCAGGGCGACGGGCTTTACCTCGGCCGACAGGTCAGTGACCGTCAGACCGAACGGAAAAAGTTCGCGGTAGATGACCCGGTCGCGCAGGCCCGGCAGGACGCTGAAACCGACGCGACGGCTCAGGGCGTGGATCTTTTCATCGACCCGCCGGCGATTGCGTGCCTCGGTCGCGGCCAGGCGGTTACGCAGCACAATCCAGTCGATCGATTTGCCGTCCCACACCGCGCGTTGCTTGCGCGAATTCCAGACGGTTTCGGCGTAAATGGACGGGCGGCGGATATCGAGCGTAACCGGGTCGACTTCGCCCAGCAGATCGAAGTCGATGAAGCTGTCATTCATCGGCGTGATAATCAGGTGCGCGGCGGCATGGGCCCGCCGCGACAGGACATGGTCGCCGCCCGGTGTATCGATCAGGACAAAATCAGCATCCAGCGCCTCGTTCAGGGCGCGATCAAAGGCCCGCCGGGCCTCGGCTTCGGGGGCCTCCAGCAGTTTCGCGGGTTTGTCGGCGAGGTACGGCTCCACCGCGTGAGGCAAGGCCTTCTCGTTGGCGGCCGCCCACTGAAGGCGATTGGAAAAGAAGCGCGCCAGCGAACGCTGCCGCAGGTCGAGGTCGATAAAGGCCACGCGCCGCCCCTGATGCAGCAGGTGAACGGCCACGTGCATGGCGACGGTGGATTTGCCGGCCCCGCCCTTCTCATTGCCGAAAACCAGGATACGCGCGTTGGACATTCCGAACTCCCGCCCCGAGCATACACGACTCACGGGGCAGATGCTAATTAAGCCCTGATGGGACCTTCCGCCAGATGCACCCGTCGCATTCAGGTGGGTAAGTCTAACCGCAAACCTTCGTGACGCCCCTAGCGCTGGCGGGGCCTGCGGGTTATATTGTCACACATGACCACAGATTCCGATTTCCTCGTCCGCACCGACTCTATCCGCATCCACACGGAGGAGGATTTCGAAGGCATGCGCAAGGCCGGCCGTGTCGCCGCCGGCTGTCTCGACATGCTGATCCCGCACGTCGTGCCGGGCGTCCGCACATCCCATCTCGACGACCTGGCGCGTGAGTACATCTACGACCACGGTGGCCTGCCCGCGTGCCTGTACTATAAAGGCTATATGCATACGGTCTGCATCTCGCCGAACCATATCGTCTGCCACGGCATTCCGTCGGACAAGAGCCTGCGTGAGGGCGATATCGTCAATATCGATGTCACGGCCATTGTCGACGGCTGGCATGGCGACACGTCGCGCATGTACGAAGTCGGCCAGGTAGCGCCGAAGGCGCGGCGCCTTGTCGACATCACCTATGAGGCCATGCGCCTGGGTCTTGAGCAGATCAAGCCCGGTAACACCTTCGGCGACATCGCCCACGCCATCCAGAAGTACGCCGAGGCAAACCGCTGTTCGGTCGTTCGGGACTTTTGCGGTCATGGCCTGGGACGCGTTTTTCACGACACGCCGAACGTCCTGCATTTCGGCAAGCCCGGCACCGGACCACGTCTGGAAAAGGGCATGTTCTTCACGGTCGAGCCGATGATCAACCTCGGCAAACCTGACGTTAAGGTGCTGAACGACGGCTGGACGGCTGTGACCCGCGACAAGAGCCTGACGGCGCAATGCGAGCACAGTTGCGGCGTGACCGACACGGGCATCGAGATCTTCACAGCCTCGCCGATCGACCAGTTCCGTCCTAAGCAGGGCTAACGCCGTCTTGCGGGGGATGGACGATCAGACGGGCCTTTTCGACGCCAGGGCTGCGGAACCGATAGCCCCCGACCACGGTGGCCACCGCCAGCGCCTGCGTGATCGCGCCCGCAAGGGGGGCGTATCGGCCCTTCCCGAATACGAATTGCTCGAACTGTTCCTGTTCCGCTCGATCCCCCAGCGCGACGTCAAGCCGCTGGCCAAGGCGCTGCTTGCCCGGTTCGGATCGCTGTCCGCCGCCCTGTCCGCGCCACTCGAAGACATGCTCCAGGTTTCGGCGCTGGACAATAAGGGGCGCGCGCTCAAGGTCACGGCCGACATTGCGCTGGACCTGGGCCTGATGTTCGAAGCGACACGACGTCTGGTCGCCGAACCGCTGAAGCGCACGACCGTCATCGCCTCATGGTCGGCGCTGGTCTCCTATCTCAGGGTCACACTGGCCCACGAACCCCGCGAACAGTTCCGCGTCCTGTTCCTCGACAAAAAGAACCAGTTGATCAGCGACGAGGTCATGGGGGTCGGCACGGTCGATCACGCGCCGGCCTATCCGCGTGAGATCATGCGCCGGGCATTGGAACTGTCGGCCAGCAATATCATCCTGGTGCACAACCACCCATCGGGCGACCCCCAACCCAGTCAAGGTGATATCGAGATGACGAAGCTTATCGTCACGGCCGGGCAACCGTTGAAAATCACGGTTCACGATCACCTCATCGTTGGCCGTGAAGGCGTCGCCAGCCTCAAGCAGATTGGGGCGATGTAGTCTTTCCTCCCGTCGCCTGACGACGGGAGGAGACAACGTCTCATCGTTCTAGATCGGAATGATTTTAGATGGAAGCAATCATTCCGATCTAAGATATTGTTTTGTCGCGATATTTAAGGCGAAAACCGCTTACACTTTTCGCCATATCGCTCTAATAAACGAAGTCGATTTCCATGAAATCCGCGACTTCCGGCACCCATCTGCCCTGCACGAAGGCGACGTGGTCGGGGTGTTCGTTATAGGCCTGATAGGTGTCGTTCGAGGCAAACTCCATCGAGACGCCATGGGTGAAGTCGTTCTTGCGGCTGATCTGCGGCATGACCTGAAGGTTCAGCACGCCCGGAATAACGGCCAGCTTCGCCAGTGCCTTGAGGAAATCGGCTTCTTCGGGCGAGCCGCTGGCGTGCTTAAGGCGAAACGGTACGATATGCCGGATCATGGAGAACCTCTCTGGTATTGGTCTTCGGGAAAGACGATAAAAGCCGGTGCTACAGTCCGTAGCCGCCAACGGGTTCCGTGACCGTATGCTGGCCGAAACCGGCAATCAAGGGCATTGCCGACTTGATTGTTGCCGCCACTGCAGGAAGGCTGAGCGACGCCTTATGGCTGTCGGCGTTGTCCCAGACCTCGGTCACCCAGAGGGTATCCGCATCCTCGGGATCCTTGGCCACGACATAGATTTTACAGCCCGGCATATCGCCGACGCTGGCCGTCATCAACGCGATAAGCGCGTCGCGCTTTCCTGGGTGAGCCTTGAAGCTGCCGATCAGTCCGTACATTCGTGCCTCCATAGTGGGTCGCAAGGCAATATACCGAGCGATCCACCCGAACGCGTCAGCAATCAATCACGAATAATCGGATCGATGCCCAGGGCCTGGACCGACTCGATCGACACCTGCCCCTGCGGCAGGTCGTTGTCGGCCTGGAACTTCTGCACGGCGGCGACCGTCTGAGGCCCCAGATTGCCGTCGATGCTGCCGGGATTGTACCCCTTTGCCGCCAGCGCCCTCTGCACCTTCATAATCAGCTTCGGCGAAGCATTGCGGTCGCAGATTACCTGACGCCATACGCCTTCCGCCCGGCCTGTGACACGCGTCTTCTCGACATCTTTGTAGACGGCCGGCACGGTATAGGTCTTGACCTGCTCCTCGGCGACCAGCTCCTTGACCCGCTGCTTTTCGTAGACCGCCGGAATGGTATATTCCTCGACACGTTCAGGCCGCTCGACCACCTGGCGCTTCACCTGGCGGGTGACGGCTGGGATTTCGATGCGGCGGACGCGTTCCGGCTCGACCATCACCTTGCGCTTTTCAGTACGATATTCGGCGGGAATATCCTTGAGGCACCACACTGACGGCGGGTTGCCCTTGTCCAGGTAGCGTCGGCCTTCTTCATCGGTTTCGACACGGACCGGCTCCTTGCCCGGCCAGGCGAGATAACCGTCCTCACGGTAACGCACAGGACGATGATCGCCAGGCGTCACCAGCGGGGCGTCAAGGGCCTCACCCTCGGTCTTCACCCATTCCTGGCGGGCGGGAGATACCATGACCTGTTCGACGCGGACCTCATAGCGCGCGGGAATCACTTCTTCACGGAAGCCGGCTTCACGAACGACTTCGGTTTCCATGCGCGTGGTGACCACTGCCGGAATAACCCGGCGCTCAACGCGCTCAGGCTTTACCATGACCTCTTTTTCGACCGTGCGGTATTGCGCCGGCAGTGTGCGTTTTTCAACGCGCTCCGGCGTGACTATGACGCGATCGACGTAGATCTCGGTCTGCGGCGCCAGCAACAGACGCGCATAGCACTCACCCGGCCGGGCGTTGCGGCGGATGTCTTCCGGCAGTTCCTTCCACGCCGGGTCCTTGTCGTCGCAGGCAATGATCTTGCCGTCGACGTCGCGCTTGACGGATGGCAGGGGAGTATCGCGCGGATCGACCGGCGCAGCCGAGCTGGTGCCCGTCGCCAGCACCTTGCCGGTCTGTTTCGCGGTCTCTTTCGAATCCTTTTTGAAGGTCTCGCTGACGACCGGCTTCACGGTCGATTTTACCGGCTTCGCAAATGCGTCACCAGATACGGCAAGTCCCGCCAGCGCAATGACGGTCAGCAATGCCGCCCCCGACTTCAGTTCGTGACGCAGCAACGACATGGACACAGTAACAACCCCAGTATGACAAAACCGAATGGTCAAATTTTAACGCTTTTTAAAGGCTGCCGCCAACCCCTCTCGCTCAGGACGGGTAAATTAAAAGCGTTTTCCCGCTTGACTTCCACCGCCACATTCCCAATCAAGCGCCCGGATTTGTAATTTATTCCGTTAAGGTTCTCGCCCATGATCTCCCGTTACGCCCGCAAGGAAGCCGCCGCCATCTGGGATTCGGCCGCCAAATACAAGATCTGGTTCGAGATCGAGGCCCACGCCGCGACCAAGATGGCCGAACTGGGGGTGATCCCGACGGACGCCGCCGAAACCCTGTGGGCGAAGGGCAAGGACGCGACCTTCGATTCCGACCGCATCGATGAGATCGAGCGCACCGTGAAGCACGACGTCATCGCCTTCCTGACCCATGTCTCGGAAATCGTCGGCCCCGAAGCGCGCTTCCTGCACCAGGGGATGACCTCGTCGGACGTGCTCGATACCTGCTTCGCCGTCCAGCTCCAGCGCTCGGCCGATCTCCTGATCGAGGGTGTCGACCTGGTCCTGAAAGGACTGAAGCGCCGCGCCGAGGAGCATAAGTTCACGCCCACGGTCGGCCGCAGCCACGGCATCCACGCCGAGCCGGTGACCTTCGGACTGAAGCTCGCCGGCTATTATGCCGAATTCGTCCGCGCCCGTAAGCGCCTGGAAGTCGCCCGCGAGGAAATCTCGACCTGCGCCATCTCGGGCGCGGTCGGCACCTTCGCCAATGTCTCGCCCGAAGTCGAAGCCTATGTCGCCGACAAGATGGGCCTGAGCATCGAGCCCGTCTCGACCCAGGTCATTCCGCGCGACCGTCACGCCGCCTTCTTCGCGGCGCTGGGCGTCATCGCCTCGTCGATCGAGCGCCTGGCTGTTGAAATCCGTCACCTGCAACGCACCGAAGTCCTCGAAGCCGAAGAGTTCTTCTCGGCCGGCCAGAAGGGTTCGTCGGCCATGCCGCACAAGCGCAACCCGGTCCTGACCGAAAACCTGACTGGCCTTGCCCGTCTCGTCCGCTCAGCGGTGGTGCCGGCGATGGAAAACGTCGCCCTGTGGCACGAGCGCGATATCTCCCACAGCTCGGTCGAGCGCGGCATCGCGCCGGACGCCTGTGTCCACCTTGACTTTGCCCTGAGGCGTCTTGCGAATGTCATTGAAAATCTTCTGATTTATCCGGAAAACATGCAAAAGAACCTGGATCGCCTGGGCGGCCTGGTCCACTCGCAACGTGTTTTGCTGGCCCTGACGCAAAAGGGTATGTCGCGTGAAGACAGCTATTCGGCGGTCCAGCGCAACGCCATGAAGGTGTGGCGCGGCGAAGGCAACTTCCTCGACTTCCTGGCGGCCGACGAAGACGTGTCGAAATTCTTCACGCGCGCTGAGCTCGAGCCATTTTTCAACATTGATTATCACACCAAGCACGTCGACACGATCTTCCAGCGCGTGTTTGGCTGAGTAAGTAAGAAGCCCCACCACCACGCCGTTTCACGACGCGGTCCCCCTCCCCAGCCTCGCCGGCAGGCAAGCTACGCGACAGGGAGGAGTGATCATGCTCTTTCTCCCCTCTCTGTGCCGAAGGCATAGGGAGGGGGACCGACGCGCCCTTGCGCGTTGGTGGTGGGGCCCCTTCCCAACGGTAGAACCATGCAACTCCTCTCCGACGCCTTCGACACCGCCGGCTATGTTAGCCGCTTCACCAACAAGGGCCGCATACGTCTTGAAGGCGCTGTATCGGCCAGTGATGCCGACGCCATTCACCATGCGCTGGAGCAGGAGACGCCGTGGGCGTTGCAACTGGTCTCAAAGGAAGGCCGACCGGAAATCATCAACCGGCGTGAACTCAACGCCTTGCCCGAATCGGAAATCCAGCAAAGGCTCCAGGACGCCGCCGAGCGCGCGCAATCGGGCCTGTCATGGTTACACCTCGGCGTGAACCTGCTTGACAAGTCGAATGAAGACTTCCCGCTAACGCCTTTCGCCAGCTTGTTAAAATCGCCACAGTTCGCGCAGTTTTGCGGCGCGCTGACCGGCCTGTCCGACCTGACCCTGACCGAACTGTCGGCCGTCTGCTATCGCCCCGGCGACTTCTTCACCCAGCACACCGACCTTGCCGCACGTCTCTGCTTCGAATGGAATTTCAGCCGCGACTGGCGCGCCGACTGGGGTGGTCAGGTCCTGTTCCATTCACCGTCTGGCGATATCGAAGGTGGCATCTCACCGCGCCTCAACGACCTGTCGCTCTACGCCGGCGACCAACCGCGTTCGATTGCTTCAGTTGCGCCCTACGCCGGCACACCGCGTTTCTCGATCACGGGAAGGTTCGCCTGAGCACGGCGGAAAGATGGTGAGCGCCGTCAACTCTCCCCCGCTACGCCTTGTGTTTGCAACGCCCAGCAATCCGAAGCGGCCGTCGTCCTTGGTGCCATACACCAGAATATAAAGGTTCGGCAGGGTGTCGCCATTCTCGCTGTCGTGCTGGACGAGGACCATTACGGGTTTGTTGTTGTACAGCGCCGGGAAGACGTAAGGCGCTTCGTCACTCAGGACCAGCATGTAGTCGTCGTCAAGCTCTGCATCCAAGGCTTTCACGCGCGCCTTCAGTTCGCGATTGGCTGCGATAAAGGCGTCAACGCGTTGCGTCCTGTCCCGGGCATCCATATCCGCATGGAATTTGTTTCTGTTGCCGCTGCCAGGATAGGTGCGCAGCAGGCGCTGTCTTTGCCACACCAGGTTATCGTCCGCCCAAGCATTGGCGTTTGCGGCAATAAAAGCGTTCAAGCCGTCGTCCGGCTTCGCCGCCGAGACGAGCTTATCCGGAACGGCGGCGAACCGGTAACAATATTCGCGTCGGATAGCGCATTCGAAACGGAACGATACTCCGTTCCATGATGCAACCCTGACATCGTCGTATCCATGATTGCTGGCAACCGTAACGACGTTCAGTACCTGTCCGCCAAAAGACAGCAATTGCGCACGGACATAAGGTCTAAAAGCCACGTGCTGGGGCTCGGTCGGGCCAGGCGGCGCCGCCACAGCCGCCACGCCACCGGCTGGGGTCTTGCGGAAATAACCGGAAAACACGCCAGTATCCGTAACGTAGCGCTCTACCCGGCCGATTCCGGCACTTTCCAGAAGAGTAACCTCGAATCTGTCGGAAGACTCTGTCGGCGCGGCATAGCCCGTCCAGAAATTAAGATTGGCTGCGTCGTTTGTCCTGGCGCTCTCAAGCAGTTGGTTGCGCTCTTCAAGAGACGCCTCTGTGACGCGCACTTCGTTCTCGACGCCAGCCCAGGTTTCCACAGCGGGACCAGACGTCACCATCTGCGATCGCAGCGTCGCACAGGTATCGGCCCATACAGGCAGGCACGCTAGCCAGCCGCCCGACGCGATTGCGATGATCTTCAGTGACGTTTTCATGCTCCCCCCGAGCTGAAAGTCTGCGTCTATCCCCCCGCCTTGATCGCCTCGCGCGACTGGGCCAGGAATTCAGCCGCCTTGACGCGGACCTCTGCCTCACGGATCACGATCCGCGAAGCCGTCAGATCACCGAGGATCTTGCGGATCACGTCTTCTTCGGATGCATGGGCGGACTTGCCGAGCGCCAGGGCATAATTCTCGATCGATTCGCCATTCAGGCCCATCTTTTCGCCTGCCCACAGTCCGATCAGCCGGTTGCGGCGTTCGGCGGCCATGAACTCGAACCCTTTCGCCGCATCCTCCGGTTTCAGGGCCGGTGACACATCGGAAATACGCTCGTTCATACTGGACATCTGGGCAAACCTTTCAGGCGGAGTTCTGTTTTAATTCTCCTGAAGGTCCGGCGCAAGCGATTTCCAGATATCGGCATTGATGATCAGCTCGCCGACCGTGGTGTTCTCATGCATGCCGGGCGTGTAGTGGTACTTCCAGACGTTATGGAAGCCGAGCCGCAGGTCTTCGACCCC
>CAMLLA010000159.1 GCA_946480525.1 uncultured Asticcacaulis sp.
CGGTCGAGATGCACATCTATAAGGAGGGCGGACATGGCTTTGGCTTCAGCCTGCCCGCTGACCGCCCGGCTGCGCGCTGGCCAGACGCGTTTACGGCGTGGCTGCGCAACATTGCATTTATCTGAGGAGGGTTTGTTATGACGGATTTTATCGGCCGGGCACTGATGGCCGGATTGGCCCTTACTGCCTTGACTTTCGTCGCTCCGGCGCAGGCGGAAGGTGTGATTACCGAGCGTATCACTATTCACGGCAAGGCGCTGGAGGGCAATCTCGAAGGCAATCCGGCCGACCGTAAGGTTATCGTCTATCTGCCTGCGGACTACCGCAGCGATCCGAAGAAGCGCTATCCGGTCGTCTATGCATTGCACGGTTATTCGATCGACAATGAGAAATGGACGACCGAAATCAGGACGCCCCAGACGATCGACGGCGCATTTGCTTCCGGGGTAAAGGACATGATCGTCGTGCTGCCGGACAGTCGTACCGTTCATAACGGCTCGATGTATTCCAGTTCCGTGACGACGGGCGACTTTGAGAGCTTTATCGCGAAAGATGTGGTCGGCTACATCGATGCCCACTACCGGACATTGCCGCAACGCGAGAGCCGGGGGCTGGCCGGGCATTCCATGGGCGGTTACGGCACGATCCGCATCGGCATGAAGCATCCCGAAGTGTTCGGAGCGCTGTATGTCATGAGCCCGTGCTGCCTGTCGGCGCGTGACGCGCCATCGCCCGAGACGGCGGCCAAGCTTGAAGCGCTGAAAACGCCGGCGGAGGGGGCAATGCTCGGTTTCTTCGAACGGGCGACACTGGCGGCCGCCGCAGCCTGGACGCCCAATCCGAAGAAGCCGCCTTTTTACCTGGATCTCCCGACAAAGGATGGCATGGTTCAGCCGGATGTCCTGTCGCGATGGGCGGCTAATGCACCGATCGCCATGGTTCACCAGTACGTGCCGGCGCTGAAGACGTACAAGGCGATCGCCTTCGACGTCGGGGATCGCGACGGGTTGAAAACCGATACCGAGGTGCTGCACAGGACGCTTGAAGACTACGGCATAGCCAACAGCTTCGAGATCTATACCGGCGACCACGTCAGTGGTGTGGCGGACCGCATGCAGAAGCACGTCCTGCCGTTTTTCAGCCGGAACCTGACGTTCGAATAGGCGGGCGAGGCGTACAAGATAACGTCTTTCCTTTCCCGCAAACGGCACTATGGTCTGCGGCGATCTGATTTGTGGATTGTCATGACACTTCGACCTGGCACATTCCTGTCCCGGCTGCTGGCGGCATGCACCCTGCTCTGCATGGTTTTGATGCTGCATGGCGGGTTTGCGGGGGTGCAGTCGGTCGTACTGAATATTCAGCATGCCGCCAGCGGCGACCTGCAACTGGCCGATGGCGGCTGGGCCGAGGCCTGTGACGGCGAATTGGACGATTGTGACGGCCATATCGTCGCGTCGCACGGCGATGACGGCGGACCGATCCATCATCATCACCCGAGCGGCGAGACGCCAGCCGGTGCGGTCGCCGATAAGTCGCCGCTTCATGTCGTAGCCTATGCCACCGCGCTCGACCTGCGGCCCGGCGATGTCGCACGTCTGGCTGGGCGATCCGTCAGCACACCCGACCAGCCTCCGCGCGTCTGACCGTCCTTTGACGGGTTGCGCCACCGTCTGGCGCGTCATTCAGACATTTCGCGAGAGAAACCATGATTTTCTTCAATTTGCGCGCCCACGGCGCGCGGCGCATGACCCTGTGCGCCCTGGCCGTTTTCACAACGGTTGTTACGCCTGCCCACGCGCAGGATGCTCAGCCCGAAGCCGTCCAAGAGGCGGGGGAGGGCGAGGACATCGTCATCCAGTCGACACGATCCAAACGTCGGGTCCAGGCCGAGCCCGTCCGGGTCGAGGTCATCACCCGCGAGGAGATCGAGGAGAAGATGCTCATGCGCCCAGGCAATGTCGCCATGATCATGAGCGAGACCGGCGGCGTGCGCATGCAGGTGACTTCGCCAGCGCTTGGCGCAGCCAATATTCGCATCCAAGGCATGAGCGGCCGATATAGCCAGGTGTTGGCCGATGGCCTGCCGCTTTATGGCGGACAGGCCTCGTCACTCGGTATATTGCAGGTTACGCCTGCCGATCTAGGCCAAGTTGAGGTGATCAAGGGGGCTGCGTCGGCGTTGTATGGGCCGTCGGCCCTGGGCGGCGTCATTAACCTGATCTCACGCCGTCCAGGCGACGAGGTGGCGGGAGAGATACTGGTCAATGCGACAAGCCGCGATGGCCAGGATGTCACCACCTATGTGGCCGGTCCGATGTCGGAGCATTGGGGATATTCGGTGACGGCGGGCTATCACCGGCAGAGCCAGCAGGATCTGGACGGAGATGGCTGGCTGGACATGCCGCGGTACGAGCGATGGACGGCGCGGCCGCGTCTGTTCTGGCAAGGGGCGGATGGCGGTTCGGCTTTCCTGACATTCGGCGCGATGACGGAGCTGCGCAGCGGCGGCACTGTTGCGGGACGGACAGCGCCGGACGGGCAGCCTTTCCAGCAGGACCAGGACAGCCATCGCCTTGACGCAGGGGGCAGCGCCGAGTTTCCGATCGACGGCGTAGGGACGCTGCATCTTCGGTCGTCGGCCATGGTGCAAACCCATCACCACCGTTTCGGCACGGTCATTGAGGACGATCGTCATCGCACGGCGTTTGCCGAGGCGGCGCTGGGCGACACCGTGGGGAAGACGTCGTGGCTGACCGGCGTAGCGGTACAGGCCGACAGTTATCGATCGGATGGCTTTCCTGGCTTCGACTACAGCTTCACGGCGCCGGCAGTTTTCGCGCAGGTCGAACACGATGTGCGCAACAACCTGACGCTTGCCGCCAGCGGGAGGATCGACGCGCACAGCGAATATGGCACGCGCTTCAGCCCACGTCTGTCGGCGCTGTACCGTCCGGGACCCTGGACTTTCCGGGGATCGGTCGGAGGTGGATTTTATGCACCGACACCATTGGTAGAGGAGACGGAAGCCAGCGGATTGTCGCGGCTGGAACCATTGGGGAAACTTAAGGCCGAGACGGCGCGCAATGCTTCGTTTGAGGTCGGGTACGCGAAGCGACCGTTTGAGGTCAACCTGAGTGTCTTCGCATCTGATATGGACGATACCACACGTATTGAAGCGGTTGCGGGCGATCGTGTGCGGTTGGTCAATGTCGATGGGCAGACGCAGATCCGGGGAGCGGAGGGGTTGGTGCGTTGGCGCCGGCGTGCCTTTACGGTGACGGGATCGTACGTCTATGTCGACGCGACCGAGCCTGATCTTTCGGGTAGCGGGAGGCGGGCCGTACCGCTGACGCCGAAGCATACTGCAGGCATTGTCGGCATGTGGGAGAAGCACGATGTCGGACGGGTCGGCATCGAGCTCTATTATACGGGGAAGCAGGAGCTGGAGGACAATCCTTATCGCTCCGTGAGCAAGCCCTATGTCGTGCTGGGCGTGCTGGCAGAGAAAGTCTTCGGCAAGGTGAGTGTCTTCATCAACGCCGAGAATATCGGAGACGTGCGGCAAGGCCGCTATGATCCGATGTTACTGCCAGGGCGGTCGCCAGACGGGGCTTGGACGGTGGATGCCTGGGCCCCGACGGACGGCTTTATCGTCAATGGCGGCGTGCGGGTGAAGTTCGGCGGCGGTGAGCATCACTGAGCAGAGGACGCCGCTCTCTAATGTCAAATGAGAACGGGAGGCCAGGTGAAGGCCTCCCGTTTTTTGTGTCCTGGACGCGTAGGGAAATAGTGGAGCGCCTATTCGGCGGCGACAGGGGCGCCTGCGTCGGAGAGAGATTCCATGCGGTAGCCGATGCCGGATTCGGAGGTAATGCTCTGGCCGAGCGCACCGGCGCCCTGGAGCTTTTCACGGACCTGGCCGATATAGACGCGAAGATACTGAGTGTCGTCGATGTGAGCCGGGCCCCAGACGTCCTTGAGGATCTGCTTGTGGGTCAGCATGCGGCCCTTATTGCGGACAAAGAATTCGAGCAGGGCGAATTCCTTGGGCGTAAAGGGGGTGAGGGTGCCGTTGATGTGGACTTCGTGGCGAGCCAGATCGATGGTGATCGGGCCGTTTTCCAGAGTCTCGGGTTCAGCTTCGGCCTGACGCTGGCGCAGGTTGGCCTGGATGCGGGCCAGCAGGACCTCGGCGCGGAAGGGCTTGATGACATAGTCGTCGGCACCGGCGTTCAGGGCCTTGACCACTTCGCGGTCGTCGGCGCGCGCCGACAGCACGATGATGGGCGTGTTGGTGAACTGGCGCACGGCAGTGATGACTTCCTGGCCGTCCATCTCCGGCAGGCCGAGATCGAGCACGATCAGGTCGGGCTTGGCGCCGATAACCTGCCGCAGGGCGGCCTTGCCGTTCTCGGCCTCGATGATTTCGTAGTCCTCGACGCTGAGGAAAATGCCCAGCATGTTGCGGATTTCGGCCTCGTCGTCGACGAGAAGGATCTTGGCTTTGGATGTCATGGGTGTGCCCGCCTCTTGAATGGAAACCTTTGCAGATTACTGGGGCCGGGCGGCATAAAGAGTCACGGGGGAAAGCATGGGTAAAATTGTAAAGGCTCGATATGTATCGGCAGTCGGGCGGTAGGCGGCTGGATTTTCCGACCTGCTATGGGTGGGGAAAAGGCGTTTGCGCCCGCTTGACGAAGGAAAGAAACAGCGTAGGTAATTGTCATCATCGCAAAAGTTGCGTCGCCCGCAGGCTAATGGCCTGGCGGGCTTTTTGTTGTCTGGAAGGTGGTGTTGCGTGGCGGTCAGGAAAAAGCCTGCGGCGAAGACCATGCAGGATATGGTGCTAAAAGCGCTGGAGGAGGCCGGGGGATTTGCGTACCTGGCCCGGCAAGCAGAGGAGAATCCCAAGCTTTTCTTAGCCTTAGTAGCAAGGGTCTTGCCATCGCAGACTGGGGCGGAAGCGGCGGCGGGCGTCCGAATGATCGTGCAGACGGGCGTGCCGAGGGCTGATGACCTGGACAGAGAGATGGAGGTTTAAACATTTTTTGCCGGCGTACAGCGGGCTTCGGTGGCCGCCGAAAATTTGCGGTAAGATTTTGTCACAAGGCGCAGTGGTTGCGTCATTGACCCGCAGGTCTAAGGCCTAGCGGTTTTTTTTGTTTGGAGACTTTATGGGTAACGGTAACAGGAATTCGGCAGGCAGGTCTGGCAGGGGGACCGGCAAGACTTTCTACACTCCGGAAGGGGTACCTTACGATGTGTCGGCGCTTTTCCAGTTGCCCTCGGCTGAGACCTGTGCCACCGAAGTGCGGCGTTTCGGCGATACGCATCAGAATTTCAGTCCGGCGAACGGACGTGACCGGCGATCGGGGACGATCGTCAGCGGTGTGACCGGTACTCAGCGCAAGGAACCGCCCCGCATACTCCGCATCGACGATGTTGGCACCCGTTTGGCAAAAATCAATGCCGCCATCGCGACGCGTCCGGTGCATGACTCGGTTCCGGCCACCCAGCGTTCGACCTATCCGTCCAGTGGTCGCCCTGTTCCACGTGTTTCCGGTTCACCCGTTGGCACGCCGAATATGACACCGGGGCAGGAACCATCTACAAATGTTGGATCGCTGATCGATCTGCTAGGCATCATCCGCGAATACAAGTCCTGGCTTGAAGGATATGCGAACCAGGGGATGGGCCTTGACCGGCGCGATCTTGAAAAGCGATGGAAATCGACGCCGCAAAAAGTGCTTTACAATGGCGCTGGAGACTACTTCGTCACAGGGAGAGCAGACGTTTTCAACGACCCCGCCCGGTCGGAGTATGTCGACCTGCCGACCTATACGTCCAGCGGCGTGAAGAATGTCCCGCACAAATATGTCGGCGAGCCCGGCAAAAGGCAATGGACGCGGGACAATGTTCACTACTATGATGAAACGACAAATCCACCTTGGATTGCGCGCCCGGTGCGTGATTATACTGTCTGGTAGCCTCTAATTATTCGGATTGTTAATGCGCAGGTTTTTTTCCGTCGTGGCCGTGATTGGCATTACCGCAGCTCTTTCCGGCTGCGGGGGCCGCGATGCCCACGCGCCGTTGATCTGCAACGTCTCGCTGAGTTCCCCTGAAGGTGGGCTCATACGTGCCCTGCGTGTCGACAACACGGAGAAGCTGTCCGTGCCGAGCCGGCAACTTGCCTGGACGCCGCCCAAATCGTCAGGAGAGGTGGACCTGAGGATTGGCTATGAGGGCAATACGCTTGAGCATCTGCCGCCACCCGCCGGCGGCAGTATACGCTTCACCGTGCCGGAGGGCGTGGCGACAGACGGATTACAGGTCGCGGTGAGTACTGCGGACGGTGAAATCGCAAGGTTCAATCGGACAGAGATGGAGGTTGCGATGGACAGCTCTATGAAGGGGCCGGCCGGCGCCGTGAGGCTGGCGCCCGAGGCCGCGACGAGCAAGGGCATCTTCGCCGCGGTTGAGGCGGGGAAACGCATCAAGGTTGTGATCCTGAATGCGGATAAAGTGATCGATGCCAGTGAATTCGAAACCTCGGCAACGAAAGGGCGAGATGCCCTGATCGCTCGGGTCCGAGAGGTGATCGCCCGGTCCGACAGGCACTATTGTGAGCCTTTGCCGCAGTAGTGCGCAGTGTGGCAAGGGACAGGCGCCATTGGTCGCCAGTCGCCTGGCGAATACGCATGTCTACCAAAGTTGAATGGGCGCCGTGTCCGCGAGCAGAGGAAAAATTCTCTGTAGGCGCGCCCCCCTTCTTTAAGCGGTGCCGGCGAAGGTATGACGCACGCCTTCTATGACCAGACGCTTAATAACGAGCAGGAGCGGATGCGAGCTTTTGATACCAACAAAGTGCCGGGACGTTTTGCGGCAGAGATTGTTACCCAGGCGCCGATGATCGTGGCACCGAAATTTGCGAAGAGGGCGAAAGCTTACAGGAGGAGCAGCGATATATTAGGCGACTACCTGAAAGAGTCTGCTACGGAGGCGGAGCAGCTTGACGCAGTAAGGCTGCCGGCCGATTATCATGCCCTATGTGAAGATGGGCGGTGGGGCGAATGAAGCGGTATATGGCGATCGGCGCGGCGATTGTGCTGACGGGGCTTACGGGCTGTGATGACAGACTTGCTGTTGTGAACGATTTCTACCGGAAGAACACGTCCCTTGATGCACAGAAGGCCGCCATTAAGGCCTACAACTCCGAGGAGAAGTGGCATATCTTTGCCTATGGAGCGGCGCGTGGTGAGGAGAATGCGAACCTTTTGGCGCTGACTGTCGCTAACGACGGCAAGTCCGTCATTGATGCGGTGGAAGACGATTTCAGAAACGGGAACCCGGATCTTCATTATCTTTCCGCAAATCTTCTGTTTGTCGCCATCCAGGAAGGCAAGCACTACGACATATGCGGTGATGCTCCGTTGCGCAGCCGTATGGAAGGATATGCGGAAGAGATCAATGATCCGCATATAAAGGACAGCTATCTGCATTCGCTTGAGGAACTGTGCGTGCCGGCCGAGGGGAGCGAGGCGTCCGCACACACGGTTAGCGGCGGCCCTGCGCTGTAGGCAGGTAGACTATTCAGATGTTTTGAGGCTCGCCATCGGCGGGCCTTTTTTATTGGAGGTTTAACTCATGGCTACTCAAAATCAGAAGGTGCTCAGCAAGCACGGCGCAGACGAAAATGCGTTTTGCAAGAAGATCGTCATCGCCACCAACGACGGCACGGCGGGCGGGTCATTTACACTGCCGGACGGCGGTTATGTCTGGGACCTGCAGGTCTAGACGCCCGTCGCCATTCCGGGAGCGCCGGGGCGGTGAACTTACGGCTGGGCACCGTTGCCGCCGGCCAGCAGTATCTGGCCGATACCGACGTCAAGGCGCAAGGCGTGCTGTCGCCGGCCGTGCTGTATACGCTGCGCAACGGGGATGGTCTATTACACGGTGGCGTCATCGGGCGGCACGGCTTCGGCACAGGACGGCACGGTCATCCTGCGTGTGCGCTATACCATTGCCAACGCATCGTAAGATGGCCTGAGGGTTTAAGGAAAGTACGTTCATCAATCCCCGCAAGCCTGTGGCTTGCGGGGATTTTCAAATCTGGAGATGTCTATGCCTGATACGCGTTTCAAGATACCGCGGAGCAAACTATCCGCCAATCCGTTCGTCCGTTCCATGAACGAGGATGTGCAGGATGTTCGGTTGTTCGGAACGGCTGAACAGCGCGCCGCCACGCCGATCTGGCCGGGGGCTGCCAATATTCCGCAGCCAATTCGTCCCGCTATCAGACTTGCCGCCGATCCATTGCTGGCGAGGACCGTTAAGTATGGCGCGGCGCAAGGGATGGCGCAATCGCCGCAAACGGACGGCATGGCGGTGAAGAAATGGCTGTCGTGCATTGGCGACAATGCCATTTGTGATCGGAAAAAGCGCTATCAGGAGGCCGCCAAGGACCCGCAGCTCAGCGCCCGGACGACCTTTCCAAAGGCAGCTGCGACTGTGCTGGACTATCTCGACTCGCCGCGTTTCATGACAGGCTTTTCAAAGGACACCGCCGATTGGTACGATGGGGTATCCTCGCGGCTGGAGCCGGCGAACCATGCCGTCTTCGCCGACCTTAGGGCGGGTAACGCAATTCCCGGCATTACGGACGCGCCGGACGGTGTCGATCGTGCCATGGTACGTTTCGAGCAGGGACGCGTGCAGCGGGAACTGGACGCGTTGAAGCGCGCGGACCCGGGCCTGTATGCGCAGGTGGTCAAGCAGAGCAACGACGCCGCCATCAGCGATATCATTGACCTCGGCT
>CAMLLA010000160.1 GCA_946480525.1 uncultured Asticcacaulis sp.
TTCGATGTACGGTCCTCTGGAGGGCGGGCACAAGCTCATCCCCGGTGTCCTCGACGCGGACGCCAGTGGCCGGCGTATGGAGATGACGCCCGGAGAACAGGTGCGGGATTATCTGTATGTCGCAGATGCCGCTGGGGCCGTATGTCAATCCCTTCTGAGGACGCAGGTGCCGCCCGGGGAGATATTGAATATCTGTTCCGGCCGTGAAGTGACGCTGAAGGCCATCGTGACGGCCGCGGTCGGCGCGTCCGAGAGTATCGTCTGGGGCGCCAAGCCTTACCGTCCGGGAGAGATGATGCGTGTGGTCGGGAATCCAGCACGGGCAGAGCAGGTACTGGAATGGAAGGCGGCGACGGACCTTGACGCGGGCATGGCCGAAACCAAAGAATTTGAAGCATTAAGACCAGTTGGGAAGTAAAATGAAGTTGCTTATTACCGGTGGGGCCGGCTTTCTGGGGTCTAATCTTGCACGCTGGGCTATCGGCGAGGGCCACGATGTCTGCGTTTTTGACAATCTGTCGCGGACATCGGCCTGGTCCAACGTTCTGTGGCTGCAGGAAGCAGGCAAGTTCGAATTCATCAATGGCGACGTCCGCATTCAGAACGATATTGCCAGGGTTGTCGCGAAATTTCAGCCCGATGCTTTGTTCCATCTCGCCGGCCAGGTCGCGATGACGACCTCGATCGACAATCCGCGTAAGGATTTCGAGATCAATGTCATGGGCACTTTTAACGTGCTCGACGCGGTAAGGCAGTTTTCCGCGCAAACCACGGTGATCTACAGTTCGACCAACAAGGTCTATGGCGACCTTGAATGGGCGCGCTACGAAGAAGGCGCAAAGCGTTGGAAGCTCGCCGATCTTCCCAATGGCTTTGATGAAAATACGCCGCTCGATTTCCACTCTCCCTACGGTGTTTCGAAGGGCTCAGGCGACCAGTATTGCCTGGACTTCGCCCGCATATTTGGTCTCAAGACCGTAGTTTTCCGCCATTCGTCGATGTACGGCGGCAGGCAGTTCGCCACGGCCGATCAGGGTTGGGTCGGCTGGTTCTGCCAGAAGGCGCTGGAACAGACGCTCGACGCAGGCAGCCCTGCCTTCACCATCTCGGGAGACGGCAAGCAGGTGCGCGATGTGTTGCATGCCGAGGACATGATCTCGCTGTACCAGGCAGCTCTGGCAAACATCGATGCCGCTGCGGGCCAGGCGTTCAACATCGGTGGCGGCATGGACAACAGCTTGTCACTTCTGGAACTGTTCGGGCTGCTGGAGGAATTCAGCGGTACAAGCCTCCGGTTTACACACCTGCCGGCCCGTGAAAGCGATCAGCGTGTGTTCGTCGCCGACATCGCAAAGGCAGGCCGGTTGCTGAAATGGCAGCCAAAGGTTTCCGCAAGAGAAGGGGTCGCATCCATGTATAACTGGGTGCGAGAGGTCTATGGAAAGTAATCCTGATCATAAGTCGGCTTTTGAGACCCGGCGGCATGAGATCGAATCGACCAGGCCTAGCTTGCGTTTTGAATCGATCGCACAGTATGTGTCGGGCGATGGCGACGATGCGAGAATTCCGCTGACGGTCTTTTCGAATATGGTCCGGGCCTGCGAAGATCCGGCGCTTGAAAATGCGTTCAGGGAGCGGCTGCTGGCCCTTCCTGCTTGGGAGGAGGCCGTTACCAAGGTGTTGTGCAGCGCGCTGCCGACGAAGGCGGTCATAAGGATTGTCGCCGATGTACTGGGACATAAAAAGCCCACGCATGTGCTGTCGCGCGTCAAATCGTTTTCGATGGTCGCCAATATATTCGATGCCATGGTGAACGACAGCCTCATTCAATTTGAAGTACCGTTTCACGCACAGGTAAGTATTGGCTCGGCCGTTGTCGCGCTGAACTACGAAGACCCGCTGCACAGCTGGCTGACCGGTACTGTCGCCGAAAAGAATACGCATTCCGTTTTTGTCCGTCTGGACGATATTCAGCGCTTCGATACTAAACGCCTGATTCCTGCACCGTTCATCCTGCTGATGGATGTCGAGCTGGTGAAGGAAAAGACGCTGTCGAAAATTCGCAATAAGGTTCTGGGAGCTTAACGCGTGGATCTCAAGACGCTATTGGCCGGTTACAGGACACTGTCGGAGAGCGAGGCCGATCAAAAGCTAAGTGTTATTGCGAAGGCATATGACGCTTTAAGGTCACGTAACGCCGATCTTGCCTTTGACACCTATCTTCGGGACCTGCCCGTTGATCTTGTCGCCAACCATTTCGGGTCCGACGGATTCGACGCCTACTACACATACAATAGCTGTGTAATGAATGGCCTGGGTGTGGATGACGACGTCTACTATTCGTCGGTAGTCCACAATATCGTGATGATGCTGACCTATCAGGCCCGTTTCATCGGACGGCGTCCCGCGGCCGAATGCGCTATTGTCGTGGGCGGCACCCCGGCCCAGTTCTGCAGGACGTTTGTGAATTCCAGCGTCGTGACAGGCGTCGGGTTTGTGGAAAGAGAAGCCTACGAAGATAATGCGCGGCGTTGTGTCGAAGCGTTCGAAGGCAATGCCAATGTTCTGAAAAACATTGTGCTTACCGACTATGAGAACTTTCCGAACTTCATCGCGTCCACGCCCTGCGAGGTCGGGCTGATCGCCTTGGGAGACGTCGCCCGGATTGCGGAATTCAATACCGTTCTGGCGCAGTCGATACCCTTCCTGTCCGACAGCGCCTTTGTCTGCTTCACGGGGAGCCTGGACTGGGTTCTGCCCCAGGCCAAGGCGCTCAGCGAGCGCTTCCCATCGCTGGGCGTCGAGGTGAAGCCCTATCTTTGCAATACATCCGCAGGGCCACGCGAGCGTGCGGTCGTAGTCATCAGCGGGTTGAGGGAACCGTTTGCCCTTGAGCCTGAGGGAACGAATGCGGTCCCTGTACACTTCGTGAATGTCCATGCACAAGCGGATTCCGGGAATCAGAATTTTCGCGTAGCGTCCTATGGACGGGGCTTTACCAACCGTGGACACCTTGAGACCGTCGAAATCAAACGGCCCGTCGTCATCAAGTCTACCTCACCCCTGCCTCCATACACCCGCCACGCCATTGAAGGCCCGATCGATATCAGCCATTATGCGGCCTTCGTCCGGGGGGGCGGAATCCGTTATTCCGCAGACCCGGTCCATTCGACCTATGTCTATGTCACCAATCGTGGCGAGGTCATCGAAGATTTCAACGAGCCCGGGCAGTATCTCAAGACCGAGGTCTTCAAGCGGGCGCAGGGAGAGGGGCCTTCCCGCACCAGTGAGTTTGAAGTCGGCCACAGGCAGAATTACAAGGGACAACTGATCCCCCTCTGTTTTTCGCCGGGCGTGCACAATTTCCATTCGCACTTTCTGCTGCAATGCTTTCCGCGCGTTCTGGTCGCGCGGGAGATTTGTCCCGAGGCCAGGTTTGCGGTGCCGTGGGATCTGAAGCGCTATCAAAAGGAAATGCTCGAACTGGTCGGCGTTCCCGCGGACCGACTCGTTCCCATCTATCCTGACGGGACCGTTTACTGCGATGAACTGATTATTCCGCATCTTTGGCCAGCAATCTTCTCCCGTTACAGCGAGCAGATTTATCGTGAGATGATTGACCGCGTCGGTCCCAATCCCAGCCGGCCATCGCGGCGGATCCTGATCAGCCGTGAAGCCCGCACGACCTGGCGCAACATGGTCAACTATAATGTCGTCAAGGACATACTGACAGACGAGTTCAACTTCGAGGTCGTCAGCCCGGACAAGTTCAAGCTTGTCGACGAAATCAACCTGTTCAAGGAAAGCGCCGTTATCGCCGGCGCCGAAGGTGCGGGTCTGTACAATTGCTGCTTTGCGACGGAAAAGTCGGCTGTCCTGAACATGGCGGACCAGGACTACGTCATGTACATCGTGGGCAGCATGGCGGAAATTCGCGGGTTCGAACTGGGCTATGTCTTCGGCGAGAGTTTCCAAGCGGATGAGGACCTGACGCGAAGGGCGGGCCATACTGACTTCGTGATCGATCCCCGTGCCTTGAGATCGGCCACACGACAGCTTATCGACAAGCTGGAAGATCGTTGGGGACGGTAATATTAGAGCGGAATGACCTCATCATTCCGCCCTAAGCTTTTGCTTTGTCGCGATATTTATGGCGAAAACTGTTTCACACTTTTCGCCATATCGCTCTAGCTATCCAGCCATCGTGTCGGCACGGAATCAGGGCGCTCCGAATGAAGCGATGCTGTCGTCTGGCGCGCGGCATAGGTCTCGTCGAACCAGGCCGCTACGCCGTTGATGTCCGCAACACCGACGGGCTTGCCATCGACGCGGGCAGGCCAGCCCCAGTCGGGAACGGCGGATTGCGGGCATCCGAACGGAAGCGGTGAGTGCGTCTGGAGGCGCATCCGGGGACCAAGCACGCGTTCTCCGCTTTGCAGCGCCTGCTCCATTTCCACCTGGCCGAGTTGTCCCCGGGAGACACGGGCCTGCAGTTCCTGCGCGATCAGTTCGTAATAACGGCGGAAGTCGAGCGGCAGTGGCCCCAAGGTCGGCTTGAGCACATCGGCGGCCTGGAGCGCGGCTTCAAGTGAAAACGGTTGCTGCCCCTGGACATTGAAACCAGTGCCGGCATGCATGCTGCCGATTTCGCGTTCCACATCGGTGCCGTAGGCGCGGCCCTGCGCCGCCCCGACGTGTAGGGACGTTCCAATGCTCTTGGTATGCCGGCCAATAACGACGATCGGCCTGTTCACAAAGGCGACGCGCGTACTCAGGCCCGCCGCCACGCGGTAGGCAAAGTATTCGCCAAGACGTTGTGGCATGAAGACGCCGCGGTTCGCATCCCTGACCTTCTTGACGAGATCGCGATGCAGGACGACCGAACCCGTATGCCGGATATTGCTGGAGTTTACCAGGCGCCGTGCAGCTTCGGGACCGGACAGAAGAAAGACAGTGTCATCGAATTCCGTGGGATCAATCGTATTGGCGAGTGTCGGCTCCGGATAGCTTGGCCAGTGGTAGCGCAGACGGCTGGCGAAAATCATGTCAGCGCCGCTGCTTTCGATCACATTTTCCAGTACGGTGAAACGGCTGCGGAGAATCTGGTCGTCGTCGCCCATGTGACTCAGCCAGACCCCCGTCGCCTTGGAATAGGCGAAGTCGGTGTTGCGTCCGTAATCAAGCTGCGCCGGTGGCGTGACAACCTGTAAGCGCCTGTCGTCGAACTGTTTCAGGTACTGCAAGGTTCCATCGGACGAATGGTTGTCGCTGATGACAACTTCGGTATCGGCAGGAATTGACGCCAGAAGGTTCGGAAGAACGACTTCCAGCGTTTCACGGCCATTCAGGGTTGGAATAATGATCGAATGCAGGAAATCGCGCGACGCCACGTGCGCGGGCGTGGCCGTCGATACCTCGATCTTCGACGAGATGAGGGCCAGTGCCGCCCCGCCAGCATAGGGGGGGCAGAACTCCGATGCCTCGATCCACAGGGTCGTAAAAATCTCGCCGATCAGGTCCTCGGGGACCGGGAAGGTGAAGGTCTGGGCACCCGCCTCCAGGGCCAGCCGCACGGTGGCCAGGGTTCTGTCGCCTATGCCGATCCTGGCGACTTGATTTTTGCAGCCTTCGTGTGTTCCCAACTGCATCCGCACCTGGCGATCAGGGCCTTTCGCTATGGGAATCCGCACCGTTGACCTGGGACCGACAGTCCATCTGTAGGGGCCGAATGCGCTTGGCTGGGCATCGCCCCATCCAGACGGAAAGAGATTGTTCTGGCTGAAATCGACACGATCGAGAAGCCGACTTGTGCCGAGCCGCCGCCCAAATGTCTTCAAGGTTGAGATTCGGGCATGATCTATGTGCATTGCGGCGAGGCGGCTCCTCACCACAATGGGCTCCGCAAAATAGCCTTCCGCGCCGGATGCTCTCCATTGCTCCAGCCGTACCGAAAGGTGATCGAAAATCCAGGATTTCTGGCCTAACAGGACGTCCGGATAGCTGTAGTTGAAGGTGAACCAAGCCGCGATATCGTCACGTCTGTCGGATTTGTGCTCCGACTGCTCGATATCATTGGCCAGTCGTCCCAGGTGATTATCTCCCAATCCCAAGAGCGGCTTCTGCCATAGGAGAGCCTGGAGACCCACGCTGGAACATACGGTCGCGATCTGGTCGACGTGCCGGACGAGTTGTTGTCCAGAGCCTGGCCGGTTCCTAAGTTCCGGCCAGATAAAAGCATTCGGGTATCTGTACTTGATGTACTCGATTTCCTGGAGGGTCAGGGCTCTGCAATCCGGATGCTCGGTGACTATAACAGCCGTCTCGGAAGGCGCTTTTTCCAGAACGTCCAACACGGTGTGCGCCTGGGACCGGTACCCGCAGGCGCTGTCGAAAAAGAACACCCCATTGGTATGATTGGCCAGCAGGGTCCTGCTGCTGAACTGTGCCGTTTCGGCGAGCAGATCGGCCGTGCTGTCCAGGGTTTCAAAGGCTTCATTCAGCGCCCCCCTGATCCGGTGCAGTGCGGCCAAGGCGTCGCCAGGCTGTGATTTTATACGGTGGCTCTGCGCCGGGTAGGACCACTTGTGAAAGCCCAAGGGATCGAGATAATAGGTCAGCAGGTAGGGCGAGCGGGTAAAAAGGCTGGCTTCCTTGTGGAGAATCAAGGCTTTGGGGAAGAGCAGTCTTAAGTGCGGGGCTGGCGCCCACGTCACGATGATGTCGGGTTCGAACCCGTCGAACCTGGGCGACAAGGCGGCGGCGAAAGCTTCTGCCAGGGACTTTGCTCGCGCGGCGTCGCCGGCGTCACCCTCATGACCGGAATAGCCCATCAGGTAGCCGTAATGGTCCTGGAACAGCGTGTTGACATTTAGTTGCGGTGTTGTCAGGCACGAAAGCAGCGCGTCTTCTTCCACGATGATCAGGGAGGACTCTGCTATGCCGTGTTCACAGGCGAGGCGCGAAAAGTGACTCGACAGGAGCATACGCGCGTCAGCGCCGGATCGTATGAGCTCTATGAGGCACGGCGTATCCTTTTCGATATGCGCTACCCGCCACATGAATGCGTTCTGATCCGTCAGCGGATCCTCGTAAAACAGCACCCTCATTCTATCGACGATCCCATAAGGCTATGATTTGCAAAGACCATATTGTCTTGCAGTTCCGTTGTCAGGCGATTTAAGAGGATACCGCACAGATATATCGTCATGGCGGTGGCCGTCATGTCCGGAATAATGCGATGGGTAGCCCGCCTGCCGCTAGAGCGATATGGCGAAACGAAATTGGGCATAGCCAAAAGTGTCAGCGGTTTGGCTACGAGAACTCCGTTTCGTCTCAAATATATCGACAAAACAAAAACTTAGATCGGACCGATTGCTTCCCCCTAAAAACATTCCGATCCAACCGTCAGATTTGATATTCCGGATTAGAGACGAGATATCCGTTGTCGAGCATGTAGACAACGACCTTTTCGGCGAGGGCTTCCGCCAGCTCATCCGTGGTATCGACAAGGATCTCAGCGCGTTCCGGCGCTTCATACGGGCTGTCTATACCGGTGAAATTCTTGATTTCGCCGGCGCGGGCCTTAGCGTACAGGCCCTTGACGTCGCGTTGTTCGGCGACTTCAAGCGGCGTCGAGACATAGATCTCGATAAACTCGCCCTCACCCAGCAGGTCGCGCGCCAGTTGCCGCTCGGCGCGGAACGGCGAAATGAACGAAACCAGCGTGATCAGGCCGGCGTCGACCATCAGTTTCGAGACTTCGGCGACGCGGCGGATGTTTTCGACACGGTCCCCGGTCGTGAAGCCAAGGTCCTTGTTCAGGCCGTGGCGGACATTGTCGCCATCCAGCAGATAGGTGTGGTGACCGAGGCTCAGCAGCTTCTTTTCGACCAGGTTGGCGATGGTCGATTTCCCCGAGCCCGACAGGCCGGTGAACCACAGTACGGCCGGCTTCTGGCCCTTGGCGGCGGCGCGCGTGGCCTTGGAGACGTCGAGCGCCTGCCAGTGGACATTGGTCGCGCGGCGCAGGCCGTGGTCGATCATACCGGCGCCGAGCGTCAGGTTCGACACGCGGTCGATGACGATAAAGGCGCCCGTCTCATGGTTGTCGGCGTAGGGGTCGAAGGCCACCGCATCCTGGGTCGCCAGGTTGACGACGGCGACCTCGTTGAGCTTGAGCGTCTTGGCGGCCAGTTGCTGGAAGCTGTTGACGTCGACCTTGTGGCGGATGTCGGTGATGCTGGCCGACACGGTGCGCGAGCCGACCTTGATCAGGTAGGGACGGCCGGGGATCAGCTCGTCCTCGCTCATCCAGATCAGGTGGGCCTGGAACTGGTCGGAGACTTCGGGGCGGGCCTCGGGCGGGACCAGGACGTCGCCGCGCGAAATATCGATCTCGTCTTCCAGGGTCAGGGTGACGGCCTGACCGGCGACGGCGCGTTTGAGGTCGCCGTCATAGGTCGAAATGGACTTGACCTTCGACGTCTTGCCGGAATTGGCGACCAGAATCGGGTCACCCGGCTTGACCGTGCCGGACGCGATGGTGCCGGAGAAACCGCGGAAGTTGAGGTCGGGGCGGTTGACCCATTGCACCGGCAGGCGGAAGGGGCGTGTGGTCAGGTCGCGCGAAATGTCGACGGTTTCCAGGTGCTCGACCAGGGTCGGACCCTTGTACCACGGCATCTTGTCGCTGCGTTCCAGCACGTTGTCGCCATAGCGCGCCGACAGCGGGATGGCCTCAAGCGTCTCGAAGCCGAAACCGGACGCAAAGGCATTATACTCGGTGACGATGCGAT
>CAMLLA010000161.1 GCA_946480525.1 uncultured Asticcacaulis sp.
ACAACCGAACCTCGACCCGCCTGGCGCCGGAATGCTTCACGATGTTCGACACGACTTCGCGCAAGGCCGAGGTCAGGGCCTTCTGGACGCGGTAGTCGGCGAGGACGAGCGGCGCATCGTCCGGCCACACCCGCCAGTCGACATCGATGCCCGCTGTTTCCAGACGCCGCACGCATTCGTGGCGGATGTCTGCCATGACGGTTTCGAGCGGTGCCTCCTTGCCCATCATGCCGCTGGCGATGGTGCGAATGTCCGACAGCGCGCCCTGTAGGATCGGCCGCGTGCGCGCATCGGCGATGCTTAAGCCCGTCAGCAGTCGCGCGCCGACGTCGTCGTGAAGATCCTGGGCCAGACGCCGCCGCTCCTCCGCCGCCCCGCGCGCATAGGCGTCGCGCCCATTGGCCGCCGTCCGGACCAGCGCGATCATCTGCCGGACCATGGCGACTTGTGCTGGGGAAAACAGCTCCCTGCCCTGGCGCGCATAGGCCAGGCTGAGGGCCGGACTGTCGGCCACCGCCGGCAGGACCAGGCGCAGGCCGTCGTCGAGGATCAGGGCATCGGCGACATCACCGGCCGGCTCGATCTTCAGCGGATCGAACAGCCGTTGCACCAGCGCCTCCCATTTGCTCCGCCGCTGAACGGGCGTCGGCGCGAAGGCAATGTCCATCACGGCGGCGAACATGTCCTGGCGCGTCATGCTTTTCCGCCTGAAGAGCCGCCGCCAGATCAGGTCGCGCAGGGGCAGGTAGAGAAAGGCAACGGCCAGCACGGCGATTGTCAGGGCCGTCCCGCCCGCCATGCCGGCGCCCGTGATCAGCGCCACGTCGACGGCGGCGAACAGCAGGGCGGCCATGACGAAGAACAGGATACGAAAGGCCCAGTCCTGGAGCTCGACCAGGCAGAAACGCGCCACGCCCATGGCCAGCCCAAGGTAGAAAGGAAAGAACAGGGCGACGACATAGACCTCGCTGAGCACGCCTGTGGCGCCGACATGCTGTGCGACCAGAAGCGCAACGATCCACAGGCCCGCGCCGACAAACACCGACAGGGCCAGCCAGGTCAGGGCGGCGCGATCCCCCGGACGGCGGCGGGTCGCCCACCACTGGACGCCGATCAATCCGATTGTCGCCAGCAGTTCGAGCAGGGTGAAGCCAAGGCTCAGCGTCATGATCCGGTCGGGCATGGCGATGACCAGTGCGGTATAGACCGCGAATACGGCCGGCAGCAGCCAGACACGCCAGCCGTTGAGCAACCGGACCGGATAGAGCAGGAACAGGGCGGCGAGGCTCAGGAAGAAGATCTGGTTGGACAGCTCGTTGATCAGATAGAGGCCTTCCAGGAGACGGGGATCATGGCCGGGACCCGCCGCCTTGAATATCGCCTGGATCAGAAAGCAGACCATGAAGCTTGCGCCATTGACGGCGAACAGACGGGTCGCCGTCTCGCCCGTCCGCAGCGACCACACCCACCCGGAAACAAGGGCCGCCACCAGCGATATGAGGATCAGGCCCCACGACGACACGCCGATGTCGCCCGTCACGCGTGGCCGGACGCCGAGCCTGACAGCCCGTTCCTTCCCCTGGTCGACACCGGTCACGATCGCATCCGGCGTCAACAGACAACGAAGCCGGGATTGTCGGACGGCTGCCGCCTGACTGTAACCCGGGTCGAACAGCTTCAGGTCGGGGCTAATATCGCCGGGAGCCAGGGCGACGCTCGGCAGCGGACAGGCTTTCGAACCCGACAGGCGCGGCTGGGTCAGATATCGGCCGTCCGCAGTCACATAGACGGCCTGGCCTTCGACAATATCGAACCGGCCACCGATGTGCGGCGCGCGCAAAAGCTCAGCAATCGTCAGACCGGCCAGAAGAAGGCACAGGCATGCGACCGGCAGCATGGCCGGTGTGAAGATGGCTGTCCAGTGCGCCCCTGCCGCTCTCTGCCCCACCCAGATCCCGTTGCTTAGAGTCAATGAAATATTAAGCCATGTTTTTGTACCTTTCGAATGCAAACATGACAATCCACCCAACGCGTCGGACATGCGTTCGAACGTGACGCTTGAGCGGTGGCGAAATCGCTGTTAATACATACGTATAATTCGCACGAAGGCGTTATTTTGCATGGAACTCAAGGTCACGAAGATCGGCAACTCCCTCGGGGTTATCCTGCCGCGCGAACTGCTCATCCGGCTGAAGCTGGACAAGGGCGACAGCATTTTCATAACCGAGACACCGGACGGCTTTCGAATGTCGGCGTTAGACCCGCAGTTTGCCGAACAGATGCAGACGGCCAGAACACTGATGCGCAAGCGCCGCAACGTTCTCAACGAACTGAGCAAATAGGCCGTGACGTTCATACTTTTGAAAGACGGAATTATTTCCGCCATTCAGGCGGAACTGGCTGCCATTCACGGCGGGCCGGCCGGCCTGCGCGAGCTCAGCATGCTGAAAATGCTGATGGCCCGTGCCGAGGTCTTGAGCGAAAGCCGGACCGCGGACCTGGCCAGTCTGGCGGCCTGTTATGGCTACGGCCTTGCCCACGACGAACTCTTCCTGAGCAACAACCTGCCGACCGCCCTGCTGACGATCGAAGTCTTTCTGTCGCTGAACGGCTATCGGCTCGTGGCCGACGACACCACCTGCTATCTCGGGTTCGGCGTCATCGCCAATGGCGAGCTCAGCGCCGAGGCTTTCGCCAGCTGGATACGCGGCCACATCGCCCCAAGTGGCGAAGCCTCTGTGCAAACGTCATCATGAAGCGGCATCGGGACACCGCAACACCTTACAAAATGCGGAATTAACGCGAAAAAAACGTCGTCCGTCTATGGTGGCCGCATGAACAGCCGCGCAAGAACGCGCGGACCCTTTGTGCAAAAGGCCTAGTACTCGTTTATGTATCGCATTCTCGCCTGCCTTGAAACGGCCCACGACTGGAAGCTTGTGCTTCTGGCCGCGCTGGTTTGTGTCATTTCGTCCGCTGTCACCATCATGACTCTTGCCCGCGCCCGGACGATACCGGGCCGAAGCCGTCTGCGATGGATTCTGACGGCCGGTGCGGCTGGGGGATTCGGTATCTGGGCGACACACTTTATCGCCATGCTGGCCTTCGACCCCGGCCTGCCGCTGGCCTATGATTTTCCGCTGACCCTGATCTCGCTGATCGCGGCCATGGCGATCGTGGCCGGCGGAGCGGAAGTCGCCATTTCACGGGGCTTCCAGGGTTCGGCGCTCGCCGGCGGCGCCGTCATGGGATCAGGCGTATGCACCATGCATTATCTCGGCATGATGGCCGTCAGCACGCACGGCTATATTCGCTGGGCGCCCGACCTGGTCATAGCCTCTATCGTCGCGGGCCTTGCCATCGGCGCGGTCGCCATGTGGGTATTCGAGCGGCGCACGCCCTGGACCCGGACATCGGCCGCGATCATCCTGGTCCTGGCGATCGTCGCCCACCATTTCACCGCCATGGGCGCCGTAACGGTCGTGCCGGATCCGCGCCGCGCGGCGTCCGGC
This sequence comes from uncultured Asticcacaulis sp., assembly GCA_946480525.1. The sequence goes on from CAMLLA010000161.1 coordinate 3,513, forward strand.
CTGGCCCTGTCGCCCGACACCATGTCGCTCGTTCTGGCGCTGATGGCGGCCGGGATCCTTGGACTGTGCGCCGCCGCCGTCCGCTGGGGCCGGCAGATGGACGACATCAAGGCGGCGAATGAACGCCGCTTCTCGACCCTGCTGGAAGGCGTGCGCGACTATGCCATCTTCATGCTGGATCCGGACGGGCGGATCGCCAACTGGAACATGGGGGCGCAACGTATCAAGGGCTATACCGGCGATGAGGTCATCGGCCGGCATTTTGCCGAGGTATCCGCGGTCGATGCCGCCGCCCGCGTCACCCACGCGGCAGGCCTGAGGATCGCACTCGACGGCGGTCGCTACGAAGGCGAAAGCGTGCAAAAGCGCAAGGACGGTTCGACCTTCTGGGCCCACACCGTCATAACGCCGCTGTACGACGATCAGCAAAAGCTTGTGGGCTTCGCCAATGTGACACGCGATATCACCGACCAGAAGGCCGCCCAGGACCGGATTCTGGAAGTGTCCCACAATCTCGACGCGGCGCTGAGCCATATGTCCCACGGCCTGTGCCTGTTCGACGCCAATGAAAGACTGGTGCTCAGCAATGCACGCTTCACCAGCATCTACGGACTGGACAGCGATTTCGTGAAACCCGGCCTGTCCCTGCGTGACCTGCTGCGCGGGATCATCACCCAGCGCGAAGGCCAGGTGCCCGACGAGACGAAACTGGACGCCTTCCACGCCAAGCACCGCGCCATCATCACCCAGCCCGGCGGCGGCATTACCGTGTCGGAACTGGTGGCCAACCGGACCTTGTCGATCGCGCACCGGCCGATGCCGTCGGGGGGGTGGGTCACGACCTTCGACGACATTACGGAACGCCGCGCGTCAGAGCAGCGCATCGCCCACATGGCGCGTCACGACGGCCTGACTGGCCTGCCCAACCGCGTCCATTTCAACGAGCATCTCGATACCGAACTGGCGTGGGCCGCCCGCCATGGCGAACAGGTCGCGGTGATCACTATCGACCTGGACCGGTTCAAGGACATCAATGACCAGCGCGGTCATGAGATCGGCGACGAGGCCCTGAAAGTCCTGGCGGAGCGGCTGGCCGCCCTGACGAGCGGCGACGGCCGCTTCGTGGCCCGGCTTGGCGGCGACGAATTCGCCGCGGTCAAGCGCTTCGACCACGACACGAATATCGCGGACTGCGTCACCCTGCTTTATGACTGCATCTGCGAAGCCATTCCGGTAGACGGTATGGACGTCCACCTGCAGGCCTCCCTGGGGGTCGCCGTCTACCCGCAGGACGGGTCCTTGCGCGAAACCCTGCTCAACAACGCCGACCTGGCGCTTTACCGGGCCAAGACGCCCGGCGGCGACAAGATCTGTTTCTACGAGCCCGGCATGGATGAAGCCGCGCGCGACCGCCGCGCCCTGGCCAAGGACCTGCAGCGCGCCCTGGCCAACAAGGAATTCCGTGTCTTCTACCAGGTCCAGCAGGACGTGCAGACGCGCGAGATCACGGGATACGAAGCGCTCGTCCGCTGGAAGCACCCGGTGCGCGGCTATGTCTCGCCGGTCGATTTCATCTCGGTGGCGGAAGAAAGCGGCGCGATCCTCGAAATGGGCGCCTGGGTGCTGCGCGCCGCGTGCATCGAGGCCGCGACCTGGAACGAACACCTGAAGATCGCCGTCAACCTGTCGCCCGTCCAGTTGAACGACGTCAACCTGATCGAGGTCGTGCATTCGGCCCTGGCCGAAAGCGGCCTGTCCCCTCATCGGCTGGAGCTGGAAATCACCGAGTCGACCATTATCGAGGACAAGATACGCGCCCTGCACATCCTGCGTCAGATCAAGGCGCTGGGCGTCACCATCGCCATCGACGACTTTGGCACCGGCTATGCCTCGCTCGACACGCTGAACTCCTTCCCATTCGACAAGATCAAGATCGATCGCTCCTTCCTCATGGAAGCCGACAAGAGCGCCCAGGCCCGCGCCATCGTGCGCGCCATCCTGGCGCTCGGCCGGTCGCTGGACATTCCCGTCCTGGCCGAAGGCGTCGAGACCGAAGGCCAGATGGCACTGCTGCGCGAGGAAGGCTGTCATCAGGCCCAGGGCTATCTTCTCGGCCGACCGCAGGAAGACATCTCACCGGCCCGGCTGGCGAGCTAGGCTGGTTGCCTCAGCGGGCCAGCCGGTGACGTGTTCGCCGTGCCTGCGACACGGATACCCAGACAAGCGCCGAGGTCGAAAGCAGGATGCTGCTGACCAGGCCACCGATCGCCAGCAAACCCGCCGGCGTCACGCGCACGCCCATGCGCAGCGAACCGTTGCGCGTTTGCACGACCAGATTGGCAAGCTGCGACTCTTTTACGGCGGGCAATTGCGGCATGGTCGTCTCCCTTGGCTGCCTTGTGATACCGCAGCCTTCCATAAACGGGCGATGGTTTTTTGCGAACCATTGACGCCTCATGCGTTTCGGTATGTGGTGGCCGCAACAACAGATCACAGGCGGAAACACCATGCGCATTCTTACCCTGGCTGCCATTGCGGCAGGACTGGCCGCTCTTCCCTTTTCAACCCAGGCTCGGCCACAGTGGACGCCGGCCGAGGCCAGTGCATGGTACGCGAAACAGCCCTGGCAGGTCGGCAGCAACTTCATCCCCTCGGACGCCATCAACCAGCTTGAGATGTGGCAGGCCGACACGTTTAATCCGGCCCTGATCGACAAGGAACTGGGCTATGCCGAAAAGGCGGGATTGACCGTCATGCGCGTCTATCTGCACGACATGCTGTGGGAAGCCGACGCCAAGGGCTATGAGGCGCGCATCCGCACCTATCTCGACATCGCCGACAAGCACCATATCAAGACGCTGTTCGTGCTGTTCGACTCGTGCTGGGACCCGCATCCGAAGCTGGGGAAACAGCCCCTGCCCCGCCCCGGCCTGCACAATTCCGGCTGGGTCCAGAGCCCGGGCATGGACCGTCTGAAGGACAAGACGACCTATCCGGCGCTGGAAGCCTATGTGAAGGGCGTGGTGGGCGCATTCGCAAAGGACGAGCGCATCATCGGCTGGGACGTGTGGAACGAGCCGCACGAGGACGGCGGCGCCGATACCATGCACACCGCCGGCATGGGCGCCCTGGTCACGGCCTTGCTGCCAAAGGTCTTCGACTGGGCGCAATCAGCCGATCCGACCCAGCCGCTGGTCAGCGGCGTCTATGATGGCGGCGACTGGTCACCGGACGGCCTGGCCAGGCTCAACGCCATCCAGAAGGTGCAGCTGACGCGGTCGGACATCATCACCTTTCATAACTACAGCTGGCCGGAAGAGTTCGAGAACCGCATTACCCAGCTTCAGCGCTACGGCCGGCCGGTCTGGTGTACGGAATATATGGCGCGCAGCGCCGGATCGACCATCGACGGCGTCCTGCCTATCGCCAAGCGGCACAAGGTCGCGGTGTACAACTGGGGTCTCGTCGATGGCAAGACGCAGACGCGCTTTCCGTGGGATTCGTATGCCCATCCCTATACCGACCGCGAGCCGGTGGTGTGGTTCCACGACCTGTTCCACGCCGATGGCAGGCCGTATCGGGAACGGGAAGTGGAGATTATCAGGGAACTGACAGGGAAGAAGTGAGGCTGGGTGGGCGAATTCTTTTCCTGCCTACCCGTCCGCGTTCCGGTTTGCTGAACGGTCCGTAAGGGAATCCACAGATGGACACAGATCGCTGCTTCGCAGCGCACAGATGGTCCGCGTGTGGCGAGATACAGGCACGCAAATGGCTTTAGATAATGACGGGCCTCGCCGGCAGGCAGCTTGCGCCGTCGGGAGCTTAAGTAAAGGGCTCGCAATATCCGTCCGCTCGGATCATCTGTGTAAGATGCGCGTTAGCGCATCCATCTGTGTCCATCTGTGGATTCGCTTGCGGGCTGTGCGGCAGGTTGGAACGACGACGGACGAGCGCGGTGTTTGGCGAGGCAGGAATGCGAACCTACACCTTCACCGCTTTCCCACCATTGTCGGCGCTGCGATACATGGCCTCGATCAGCCGGATATCGCGCCAGCCCATCTCGCCCGGCGTGCGGTGCGGAGTGTTGCTCATGGCCGCCAGCGAGAAACCGTCGATCTGGGCCACGAACTGCTGACGAGAGTCGCCTGCCGATATCGCCTGCACACCCCCACCGGCCTTCTGGAGGCTGGCCTTGACACCGTCATAGGGTGAGGCCGGGTCGAGCACGATCTGCCCCCCTGCCCCGTCCACGACCTGGCGCGTGACGTAGTTGCCGATATAGAAGGACTGGCCCTTGACCTCCAGCCCCGAGGCAAAGCCGATTTTCCAGTCGACGCCGCCTTCGACCTCGCTGAAGCGCGGATCGGTCTTGTCGTAGGTATAGACAGCCGAGACGGTAGCAGGCGTCTCATCGACGAACATTAGTCCGCCGTTCAGCGCATAGATGCCGATGTCGTACATCGAGCCCCCTCCCCCGATCTCCTTATCCAGCCGCCATTTGTGCGGCGGGTACTGCGGATTGATCTCGAAGCCGGCCTTGCCCGACACTTGTTTCAGCGCACCGATTTCACCGGCCTTGAAGCGCTTGAGCGCCTCGACATTGTTCGGTTCGAAATGGACGCGGTAGCCAACCCCCAGCTGGCGGTTGGCGGCCTTGGCGGCCTTGACCATGGCCTCGCATTCGGCGGCGGTCGACGCCATCGGCTTTTCGCACAGGACGTGCTTGCCGGCCTTCAGCGCCCGAATGGTGTATTCGGCGTGCAGGCCCGGCGGCAGAAGGATGTAGACGCAGTCGATCTCGTCATTCCTGGCGATGTCATCGAAGTTGTCGTAGCTGTAGTGATGGGTAACGCCGTACTTAGCCCCCTGCTCCTTGAGCTTCGACGGCGTGCCGGAAACGAAGGCCGTCATCTTCGAGTGCTGGGTATGGGCGAAGGTCGGCATGATCTGGCCGACCGCGAACGAGCCCAGGCCAACCATGGCCCAGCGCGCCTGTTTGCCCGAAGCCGGGGCCGCGCAGGCCGGGCCGACGAACGGCAGGGCGCCGGCACCGATCAGCAGGCCACGGCGATTGATATTGAACGCGCTCATCATTCCCTCCTGTTTCTCTTTGCTCACATGATAGCGCTATCACGCGCGCAGGCAAGACCGCATGTGGACACGTCTTTGTGCAGGACACGCGGACATGCCGCCTTCAGCTACCCACATAGATGGAAACCTTGCTTTCTTTCTCCTCTCCCCATGAAAAGGGGAGAGGACAGGCGCGCAGCGCCAAGGT